>CAZBSL010000357.1:0-2514 GCA_964494265.1 uncultured Bacteroidales bacterium | reverse complement strand
GTATCAATTGGATTAACTTTTGTAGTCCTTATTAATTGATAACTTATTGAAATAAATGCTATAACAGTAATAATTACTGCCGAAAGAACAAAAGCTTCCCATCCGATATTTATTCTATATGCAAAATTTTCCAACCATTTTTCCAAAATAAAATATGAAATCGGGGCAGCAATTAAAATTGACAAAATAATCAATTTTAAGTATTCCATTGAGAGAATTAATGAAATGTTTGAAACTCCGGCTCCAAGCACTTTTCGTATTCCAATTTCTTTTGTTCTTTGAAGCATGCTCAATGCTGCTAAAGCAAACAATCCGAGGCATGCAATTATAATAGCCAAAATTGCAAAAATACCTGCTGCATTAGCTGTTTTAACATCATTTTTATATTGTTTGTTATAAAATTTATCTAAAATGAAATAATCAAACGGATTGCCGGGGAAAAATTCCTGCCATTTATCCCTCAGTTGATCAATGCTTGCATGAGGGTTATCTGAATTAATTTTTATTGAAAAAAACCGATTGTTATTTACCGGCTGGTATAAAAATAAAAGGGGAATGGTTGCAGTTTTTAATGATAATTGATTGTAATTATTAATTACACCAACAATAGGCCTGTTTTTCCCATTTAATCTTAATTTGCAGTTCAGAGCATCCTTAGCACTTTCAAAACCTAAATAATGTATTGCATTTTCATTTATTATTACAGCCGAATCGTCTGTGCCATATTCCTTTGAAAAATTTCTACCCGCAATTACTTCTAAATCGAAAGTTGGAATGTAATTGTCATCCATACCGATCAGGTAAATTACTTTGCTTTGATCAGAAGTTTCTTCGGCCTTACGAATTCCGTTTGCCCAAAATATTTCATCACCGGGTACATTAGTTGCAGCAGTAAAATTCTTAACTTGTGAAAGGTTTAAAGCTTCATTTTTAAAAGTATTTGATTTTGTTGAAAACAATGAATCTGTGACACTTGGAGCTCGTAGTACAATAGTTTGATCAATGTTAACCCCAAGATCATGGCTTTTCATAAATTGCAATTGGTCGTAAACGGTTAATGTTCCGGTAATTAAAAAAATAGAGGCTGTAAATTGAAAAATTACCAGGCCTTTTCTTAAAAGAATTCCTTTTTTATTTGTACTAAATTTCCCTTTTAAAACCAATACAGGTTTGTATGATGATAAAACAAAAGCAGGATATAATCCTGATAAAAAAGCACCGAGAAAGAACAAAATAAGCAGGGCAATCCAAAAGTTACTTTCAGTTAATAAATTAAATGAGAGTCTGCTATCCATCAATTGATTAAAGCTTGGTATTAAAATAGCAACCAACAAAATGGAAATCAAAGCAGCAAAAACATTTAAAATTAATGATTCAAATGTAAATTGGCGAATTAATTGTGCTTTTGTAGCCCCAACCACTTTACGAATACCTACTTCTTTTGCTCTATCAATTGAACGGGAAGTGGAAAGATTTATAAAATTTACCCAGGCAATAAAGAGTATAAAAAAAGCAATAATCAATAAAAAATATACCGAATCCCCATCACCATTTTCCTGAGGTTGCGATTCTTGCAGCAAATCTGAATACAAATGAATATCTGAAATGGGTTGAAGAATAAATTCCTTTTTTCCATTCCTTTTTTCCCATTCTTCTTTTTTTTCATTTTCAAGCCATTCTTGAAATTTGTTTTGAAATACAAGAGGATCAGTACCCGGAGCAAGTTTGATATAAGTGTTAAAATCATACCAACCCCATGCCGTCTCCGATTGCTGGTCTGAAAGCTCATTTAATGTCCTGTATGAAAAAAGAAGCCCAAATTTAATGTGAGAATTGTCAGGTATGTTTTTGAGAATCCCTGTAACGGCAAAATTATATTCACCATTCCATGTTAATGTTTTACCAATGGGATCCTCGTCTCCAAAATACTTTTTTGCAATTTCTTCAGTAATTACTACGGTATTAACATCACTTAAAGACGTATTTTGATCTCCTATTACTAAAGGAAACGAAAGCATTTGAATAAAAGAAGGTGTTGCAATTTGCATTTTACTTTCTCTAAAGTTCTTATCTTTATATGTGATAACACCCGAAATTGGGAAAGCTCTGGCATACTCCAATACCTCGGGAAAATTATCTTTCATTGCCGGGCCAACAGCAGGAACTGCGGCAGCACATTTAAACAAACAATCGCCATTTTTGTAGCTATTGTACTGTACACGATATATATTTTCATGGTCATCGTGAAACTTATCATAACTTAATTCATATGTAACATATTGAAGAATAAGCAAACACCCTGCAATACCAATAGCAAGTCCCAATATATTTATTATTGAAAAAAACTTAACTCTCCAAAGATTTCTAAATGCGGTAGTAAGATAATTTTTAATCATAGTTAAAACGGATTAGTATTTAGTATGACGACGAATATATTAATAAGTTACTTCTTAAAATTTAATGAAATGTAAAGGGTTCATAGTCACCATAAAACATAAACTTAATTTTTCGTTT
>CAZBSL010000356.1:0-2514 GCA_964494265.1 uncultured Bacteroidales bacterium | reverse complement strand
ACAAATGAAAAAGACAATATTGCTAATAATCATACTAATAAGTTTTGTTTCAATAAATGCCCAACGCATAGTTGAGAAAACAATAAAAGTTAAAAAAGGCCAAGACATTGAACTCGACTTTCAATTTGCAGATGATATTATTATAAAAACATGGAATAAAAACGAAATCTATGTAAAGGTTTCAGTTAATATTAATGATAATATTGATAATGAAGATTTTATATTAAATATTTTTGATGAAAAATCAGAAATTGAAATAAAGTCGGAAATTAAAAATCTTGGGAACAAAAGCGAAAATACAATTACTCTTCGAAAAGACGAAGAAACCGGTGAATATCATTATAAAGGAAATTGTACTCAAATGGATTTATTTTTTGAAGTATTCATTCCACAAGGAACAAATCTTGAAGTGAAAACAATTAGCGGAAACATTGAAGTTACCGACTTAGAAAGTGAGATGAATTTGGAATCAATTAGCGGCGATGTTGACCTGACTTTAGCTCAAAATATTAAGGCTGACATTGAAATGAGTACTATTTCAGGAGAAATTTATTCAAATATGAACTTGGACTATGGAGATGAAGAAACACTTCATCGAATTGGAGGTATTGAAATTTCTTCCAAGCTTAATGGTGGAGGAATTTCCATTGATCTTGAAACAATTAGCGGAGACATTTTGTTACGTAAAAAGTAATAATCATTTTTCAACATTAATTTATTTTTAATTTAAAATGCAAAAAAGCCTTTACTTTTTTGCATTTTTTTATTCCTGTAACTTTCTATATATTATCCGATTATTAACGCAATAACATTTTTAGAAAATTAAATTTTATATAAGAGTAATAATTTTTATAAATTAGCATAAAAAATTTAAACACCTTTTCTTGTGCAAGCAGTAAAATAAAGAAAATATAAACAAAACGATTTTAAAAATCTTTAATCATTTAAATTTAAAGCTTATGAAAAAATTATTCCTCTTTTCTTTTGTTCTCCTTATCGGATTTGGTGTATTTTCTCAAAAGGGAAACATCACAATAAAAGAATCGCAAAAAATTATGAAAACTGCAATTCATAAAACGCCAACTGATATTGTAGTTAATTCAGGGCAAACTCAAAAATTAAACACCGATGCCACTTTACTTGACCAGATTGAAGAAAATATCGGCAGTACTTTCTATGATTTACAATCAAACGGTTTATTGCAAAACAGAATATATCGTTATGAAGACGGACCAATCGGGGCAGTTTTTACTCGAGGTATGGAAACTCCTCCAAGTTTTCCCGATAGAGGAGCAGGTTACAACTTCTATGATGGTACATCATGGGGAGCCGCATCTCAAGCTCCTCTTGAGAGCGACAGAGCCGGATGGCCAAGTTATGCTCCACTTGGTGAAAATGGCGAGATAGTTGTTAGCCATGATTTTGGAGCCTTTGAACTTTTTGTACTAACACGTGAAGAAAAAGGCACAGGCGATTGGACTGAAACAATGTACACCGGAGGATCAGGGCCCGATAAGTTGGCTTGGCCGAGAGCTCAAACAAGCGGGCCTGATAGAAACAATGTTCATTTACTTGCTTGCACTTTTGATGAATATCTCGGACAAACAGTTGCTATGGTTTATTCACGGTCAACAGATGCCGGCCAAAGCTGGGATATTGATAACGTTGTGCTTGATGGAACCGGTGAAGATGATTATACCGAAATAAATGCCGATCAATATATTTGGGCTGAGCCCCAAAACGGATACATCGCTTTTCTTTGTGCCGGATTATGGCACGATATGTTTATGATGAAATCGGATGACAATGGTGAAACATGGGAAAAAACTGTAATTTGGGAGCATCCATACCCGTTTTTTGATTGGAATACAACAATAACCGACACTTTTTTCTGTTGCGATAATTCGGCAAGTATTGCTCTCGATGCAAGCGGAAAGGCACATGTGGTGTTTGGTATTTCCCGT
Source organism: uncultured Bacteroidales bacterium (assembly GCA_964494265.1). Taxonomy (GTDB): domain Bacteria; phylum Bacteroidota; class Bacteroidia; order Bacteroidales; family JAEINX01; genus JAEINX01. Next base: position 550 of record CAZBSL010000356.1, on the reverse strand, counting down.
GTTGCTCATTTTGAAGTTGGGGAAACTTATAATTACTGGCCCTATTATGATGGAATAGGCTATTGGAATGAAGATATGGATGAATTTTCTGACGATATTCATTCCTTAGCTCCTCCTGATGCAGGTTACCCAAACTCAGAAATGGAAGTTGATTATAATTATATTGGATGGACACAGGACGTTGATGGTGATGGTGTTATTACTTTTGCCTCCGATATTATGTCATACCGCCAACTTGGAGTTTCAACTATGCCGACAATTTGCATTGATGATTACGGATATATTTTCGTTCTTTTTGCCTCAACTACCGAAACTTATGAATATTTGGAGTATAATTATAAACATATTTGGGCAAGAGCCGGCCATATTAATGGTGAATGGGGTGATTTTCAAGATCTGAATTCGAGTATTTTTCATTTGGTTGACGAATGCATTTATCCGCAATTAGCAAGTAGTTCGGATACTAGTATACATTATTTGTATCAATTGGATCAGATTCCGGGTTTAGCTTTAGATGATGATCATGAATATGTTGATAATACCGAAGTTT
>CAZBSL010000355.1:0-2515 GCA_964494265.1 uncultured Bacteroidales bacterium | reverse complement strand
ATATTCATTTGATTATGATTATTATCTTGAATTGAAATCGGAAATAAATAAAAACGCCCTATAACAAAAGAATACATTTCATCACTTATTCAAACAAAAAAAGATATTTTTGCATAAAGAATTATTAAAAACTAATTTAAAATTAACAAAATGAAAAACCTAAAGATTGCAGTCTTATTAACAGCGATGTTATTAAGTTCGTTCTTAATCAATGCACAAACCAATTGTGTAAATTTTACAATGTCTCAAGACGACATTGGGATTAGCAGTGAAACATTCGGTGTTTCTCTCGCCGATTTTGACGGCGATGGTTGGAAAGATGTGGTTACAATTGATGCTTATGATAAGATTGAAGTATATTTTAATAATGGAGACGGTACTTTTAATGTAACTCCAACTGTTTTAGGCGAAGACTATTGGAGATTTGGGGTAGAAGTAATAGATATTGAAAATGATGGAGACTGGGATTTTATTACGTCTCCTTTTTCAACGAGTTCAGGCAATGGAATGGAAATTTGGGAAAATAATGGAACCGGAAATTTTACACTTAAGGGGACTATGGTTAATAACTCTAGTGGATATGAATTTGCTGTGGGTGATTTGAATGGTGACGGATACACTGATGTTTTTTTTCCTCACGGTGATATTTCTATTATGCTGAACGACGGTACAGGGAATTTTGTTAGTAATGGTCAAAGTTTTTATGTTAGCTCTCCTGAAGACGTTACCCTTGCAGATTTTGATGCTGATAACGACCTGGATGCTGTTGTTGTCAGAGGCGGTGGTGTCGGTTTTGTTGGAAAATATTTTATCAATGATGGTACAGGACAATTTATGGATTCAGGACAGGAGCTATCGCGTGGAAATGCAGAAGGTGTTGACGCTGGTGATATTGATGCTGACGGCGATCTAGATATTGCAATAGCCCCCTGGATGGGAGAAGTTCATTTTTGGATAAACGACGGACTTGGTAATTTTATGCCCGGAGATACATTATTCGAAGTAGATTGGTTTTTTAACGACATTATCCTGGAAGACATTAATTTTGATGGGAATGTTGATGTTTTAACAGATAAAAATATATGGTTAAATGATCATAACAATCCTGGAAGTTTTATTTTGCAGGATTTTGAAATGAGTGCAAGCAATCACGGTTTTGAGCTTTCTGACATTAACAATGATAACCTGTGGGATATTTATCTTGGACGTTTCTCAAGTGATAACGGAGATCTGGTTTATTTTGCTGACCAACCAACTTATATTAATATAGATACTACGATTTGTTTTGGCGACAGCTTATTTTTACAGGGTGGCTGGCAAACCCTGCCCGGAACCTATTTAGGTTTTGGTGGCTGCGATACATTGACAAACATAACTCTTTCGTTTTATGATGAAATTAATACCGAAGTAACTTTAGAAAATGGAACGCTTACAGCAACAACCGGCGGAGCAGAGTACCAATGGTTGGATTGCGATGATAATTTTAGTCCTATTGAGGGCGAAACAGCCCAATCATTTACTCCTACAGTCTCTGGAAACTATGCAGTAGAAATTACTGAAAACGGAACTTGTGTTGACACTTCTGCATGTTATACAGTATCACACTTCAATTTCGAAGGCGGAGACCCATCAAGTCCATTATGGACAATTTACATTGGAAGTGCTATGTTAGAAGATGTTGATTTAGTAGCTGGTGATGAGATTGCTGTTTTCGATGGCGACATTATGGTTGGTGTTTTTGTTTTAGATCAAATTTGTACCCCTGAAAACCAATTTGACAATGATCTGACTGCCTTTAGTGAGTTATTTTCTCAATCAGGATATCAGGCTGGAAATGCCTATTCATTCAAATGTTGGGATGCAAGTGAAGAACTTGAAATAGAATCTTTTGATATAGAATTATTTAATCCTTACGGAGATGCTTACACTGAAGATGTTTTTCCTGCCGGTGACGGTGAATATAGTATTGTTGCTTTGGATTTTTTATCTTCAGCTTCTCAAACATTCAATTTATCTTATGGTTTCCAATTTATTTCATCAGGTGTTTATCCGACTGATCCTGATATATTAGTTGTTATGGCTGATGTATTAAATGATAATCTTGATTTCGCAAGAAATTCACTCGGACAGACATTACGCAAAATTGGCCCAAATTGGGTTAATGGAATTGGTGATTGGATTGTTGACGAAGGTTACCTTGTTAAAATGTTTGCCGAAGATTCATTTTCAATCAATGGTGTTTTGGTTGAACCGGCAACTCCGATTTCTGTAGAAACAGGATTTCAGTTTGTAAGCTATTTCCCCGAAACTCCGATGGATGCCCTGATTGCTTTTGGAACTATCATTGGCGATGACCTTGATTTCATTAGAAATTCACAGGGACAAACTTTACGCAAAATCGGCCCGAATTGGGTTAACGGTATCGGCGATTGTATGCCTGGCGAGGGTTATCTTGTAAAAATGTATGCCGATGGTGAAATCATTTATCCGGCTACTGCAAAATCAAGCGGTAAAG
>CAZBSL010000354.1:0-2516 GCA_964494265.1 uncultured Bacteroidales bacterium | reverse complement strand
AAGAAATTATTGTTGCACCAAGCATTTTATTTCCATCAAAAACAGCGACTTCATCACCAATTTCTAAACCATCAACAAAAATAGTGTAAATGGGATCGGCAGCATTACCACCTTCAAAAATAAAATGTTGTGGAGCAAGTCTTGAAGCAATTGATGCTTTTCCGCAATCAGGATAAACCAATGTTTCTTCACCGAGCAATTTAACTAAGTAACCTTCTTCGGGCATTGCATTACCAATATTATTAACCCAGTTAGGGCCAATTTTTCTTACCATAGAACCTTGTGAATTTCTGATATACTCTAAGTTGTCAGATAAAATAGTCTCAAATGCAACAAGGGCATCCATAGCCGCTTCAGGTAAATAACTTATAAATGTAAAACCTGTATTAAGTACAATTGGTGTTGAATAAGGAAGTTGTGTGCCTGAAATCATGAAAGAAGCATCGTCGGTTGCTTTAAATAAATAACCTTCGGTAGTAATCCAATCGCCAATATTATTAACCCAGTTAGGGCCAATTTTTCTCAACATTGACCCATAACTATTTCTAACAAAATCAATGCTTTCTAAAACATCAGCACAAATAGTTTCCATGTCGGGGTCAGTAGGCTCAAAATAACTTGATTTAAACTGAAAACCGGGCCCAAGTGTAATTGTTTGACCCGGTGTTTCACCATCAACAATGAATTCTACAATTTGAGAATATTCAAAATCACCTCCCATGAAAAAGGTTGTATTATTTGAACGCAACATAAAGTAAGCATTGCCCTCTAAACCGTTTCCTCCTGTATCAAAAAATTCAAATTGATAACAATCAGTATATTGAAAATCAAAACTCATATTGTAATAATGATTTGGCTCAGTAAAATGTTCTTCTGAATATAAAACTTCACCGGCTGAATTACGAAACTCAAAGGAAGACTCTTCAGGATTATCATCGGTTGTTAAAATTATTTGAATAGTAGTCCCTGTGTGAGGGGCTGTAATAATCTCAGTTGTTAAAGTATTATTTCCAGGATTTTCATCAATACTGCCATTCGGATCAGATAAGTTCATTTCAATTATATTAACATCTTCAAGAGTAAAGTTTATTGTTGGTAATTCTTCAATTGAAAATGACTCAAGAAATTCAAGGCTGCCTGTCCACGGAACAGTAATTACTTCACCTCCATTTACATTATAATTGATGTTTAGGCTTGTTATAATCTCTGAGCCGTAATTTTTAAATTCCACACCTGGAGTTAGTTCATCATTGCAACTACCTATTTCAGGAAGGTTTAAAATGTTACTTATCTCAACATCAAGATTATAATTTGCAGTTTCCATTGATTTTTTAGTTCCCTGTAAAATTTCTTTTGTGGTATTGTTTTGTATAAAAGCAACAATTTCACAATTTTCTGAATCCCATCCTGATTCTGTGGAGAAATTAAGGATAATAGTTTGGGTACTTCCTGTACTAAAATCCAGAGGCGTTCCATTTTGATTTGGTACCATTAACCTGTTTATAAAATCTTGTACCTGAGTTAATCCCCAAACAATGGGAAGGTCAGATTCAGTAATAACTACTTGAAGAACTAGGTCTGAGGCTGTATTTCCTCCTACATTGTCAATAGTAAATGCAGCAGTAAAATCATTATCTGTTGATTCGAGGTCAACATCCATAATAAAATCCGATAAAACATTGTTTCTTGCATTTACATATGACAGATAAGTACCATACAAACTCGAATATGGGCTTCCGCCTGAATATGAGGTTGTTCCGTCAAAATAAACTGTTGGGAAACCTGAAATACCATAATAATTAATCCTTGCATTGGAATAAGTGTTGGCTAATGAGTCGTTATTATGGTTTTCAATAACTGCGACATTATGGCCATATTGTACGAGTTCAACTGCTCCAAGTGCAGCACCCGGACAGACTCCTCAACCAAATGCTGTACCTACTTCAACCACAACCATATCACGTTGAACTTGTTGGGCATATAAGCTAATTCCCAACAGTACTGCAAAAAAAAGCATAAATAAATTTCTCATAAACTAAATTTTATAATTTTTTTAATAATTTTTCTAAATTCTTATCAGCAAAAGTATTTTTCAATACCTATATTTCCTAATTAATAGCATAGACGCATCATAGACAGGATTAAAAAATCATTTTTTCACTAATTTTGTTGTTTGAATATAATCAGAGTTCGGTATTATAATAATGCTATATTACTAAACCACTATGGATTGAATATCTATAGGTTTGGGTAAGAAATAATATTCTAAAGTTGAATTTCGAATATCGAACAAAAAATGATGAATAATAATTTAAAGATTTTGCAGATTCCCAGCTTAGTTAACTTAGAAATGAACATACTTCATTATTCAAAACTTGTTATTTAGTTTCGATATTAAAAAAAAATTAGAAACAAAAGTAAAACAATGAAATTGTCTGGTTTTAAGAATTAATTTGACAATAAAAAAAGCTGCCTGAAATTAATCAGACAGCTTTTTTTAATATATATAAGATCGA
>CAZBSL010000353.1:0-2535 GCA_964494265.1 uncultured Bacteroidales bacterium | reverse complement strand
GCATCAATTTATTTGATTCTTTGCATTTTAAATTAAATATAGCCGGATTACTTTTTGGATTAATCCGGCTATCTAAGTTTTAATTATTTGCAATCAAACGAGTTTAGAATAAAGTTTTTTTCTGATTTTAATTTCAGAATACGGTAATTATTTCTTTCCTTCCCCTAATATTTACATTGAGCTAATCTTTCCAATGACTAAACAAAATTTATTCATATCTTAGTGAGTCAACAGGGTTTTTTATTGCCGAAAAATATGATTGAAGTATTACCGTAGTTAACGAAATTATAACAGCAATTAAAGCCGAAACAGCAAAAATCCACCAATTTAATTGTGTGCTGAAAGCAAAATTTTGCAGCCATTTATTCATTGCAAACCAAGCAATTGGAATAGCAATAATTGATGAAAGTAAAACTAATTTCAAAAAGCTAAATGATAATAATCTAATGACTTCAAAAACACTTGAACCAAGCACTTTTCTAATTCCTATTTCTTTCACTCTTTGATTTATTGAAAACAACGAAAGCCCGAATAAACCAAGTAGTGCTATAAAAATTGCTAAAATTGAAAAATAGATGAATAAATTTCCCATTTTCTGTTCAGAACTATACAATTCACCAAACTTCGATTCCTGAAAAAAGTAATCAAAAGGAGTACTTGGATTTAATCCATTCCACTTTGTTTCAATTCTTTTTAAAATTTCATTTTGATTGGAATGACTGATTTTTATGTAAATATATCTAAGCCTGTTCTCCTGCAAATTCATAAGAAAAGGTTTTATTTCCTCATGAAATGAAGCATAATTAAAATTATCCATAACTCCGATTACTTTTAGTTGATAGTCATTTGTAACAGTATCGGCAGCAATATAAATTGATTTCCCAATAGCATCTTTCCATCCAAGATGATCCTTTAAGGCTTTATTAATTATTACTGCATTCGAATCGAGCTCACTATCTTTATAAAAATTTCGCCCGGATAACAAATTAATTTCCATCACATTCAAATAATTCTGATCAACTTGTAGATTAAGTATCATAAAAGTATTCCTTCGCAAGGTACCTTCAGCATAATAACCTCGCCTCTGTCCAAAATTTCCAAGATAACTGGAAGAAGCCGTTACATTTTTCACTCCCGATAAATTTGATAGCTCAGCCTTAATTGTTTGATATTTTGTAATTATATCACGGCCTCTCATCGGGATTACAACTAAATCATCTTTATTCAAACCTATATCTTTGGATTTTATAAACGACAATTGCTTATAAATAACTATTGTACTGCAAATCAAAATTATTGAGATTGTGAATTGAATTATTACCATAAAATTTCTAAACATAGACCTGCCCGAACCTCTTGCAGTATTACCTTTTAGTACTTTTAACGGGTTAAATGCCGATAAATATACAGCAGGATAGCTTCCTGATAAAAATCCGATAAAAAACGTCAACAAAATGAATCCCAAGGAAATTTTCCAATTTGAGAAAAATCCGACACTAAATTCTTTGCCTGTAACTTCATTAAAAACCGGCATCGACAATTCAATCAATAAATATGCAATCAAAAGGCTTAATATTGATATTATTATTGATTCAATAATATATTGTCTGAAAAGCATTGCTTTGTTGGCTCCACAAACTTTTCGAATACCTACCTCTAAAGCTCTCACAGAAGAACCGGCAGTTGAAAGATTTACAAAATTAATACATGCAATTAATAGAATTAATATTGCAATCACCGAAAAGATATAAACATTGCTAATATCTCCATTTGATTCCAATTCGTGAACAAGGTCTGAATGCAGATGTATGCTTTTTATAGGTTGCAGAAAAAATTCAAAATTTGCTCCTGTCTCATCCATTCCGGTTCCCATATGTTTTTTAACTAATTCCGGAATTTTTCCTTCCGTTTTGTCGGCAAAAGCATTTTCGTTGAGAACAACATAATTTTGTGTAACAAAAGCAAAAAGGTTATCGACGTAATATTTTAATAAGGGATGCTGATAGAGGCTGGAATGCGAAGCAAAAATTTCGGAATTAATATGTGAATTATGTTCTTGGTTTTTAATCAGTCCTTTAACAATATAATTATCGCTATTATTCCATTTTATTGATTTTCCGATTGGATTTTCATCACCAAAGAATTTTTTTGCAATATTTTCTGTAATAACAAGTGAAAAGGGTTCAATCAAAACTGTTTTCGGATCACCTGAAATAAAATCATAAGAAAAAACATCGAAAAAGGATGAATCAATAAATAAAATTTTATCCTGACTAAAATCCTTATCTCCATTTGATAAAAGTATAGGCCTCGGAGTTTGGTAGAAACGAGTATATTGCACTACTTCAGGTAATTCATCATACAAAATCCGGCCTAAAAGCCCACCACTTACGGCAGCTTCAATAACATTCCCCGACATATCCGTTCGCATGATTACTCGATATATATTATCGGCATTTTTATGATGTTTATCGTAATTAATTTCATTAATAACATAGATAGTAATTAAGAAAAAACTTGCAAGGCCAATTGCCA
>CAZBSL010000352.1:0-2553 GCA_964494265.1 uncultured Bacteroidales bacterium | reverse complement strand
TCTCATCAGATTTGGCTTTTTCTTTCGAATCAAGAGCTTTTTTCTTTGAGTTAATCATATCAGATTTAATACCTGCTAAAACGCCAAGATCATCTAAAGTGGTTCTTTCGAGATTATCTTTCATTTTCTTCACAACCTTAATAGTTGATTTTTCAGCAGTTCTTGCTTTTGTATCTTCTTTAGCTTTTTCGGCAGCAGCGATATCCTGATAAATTTTTGAATGTGAAAGAATTATTTTTTTGTTTTCCTTAGAAAACTCAATCACTTTAAAATCAAGATTTTCATCCATTCGAACATTAGTTCCGTCTTCTTTTTGAAGATGACGAGTCGGTGCAAATCCCTCAACACCATAAGGAAGAAGTACAATAGCGCCCTTATCTGTTAATTTTACGATAGTACCGTTATGAACGGAATCTTGAGTGAAAACGGTTTCGAAAACATCCCATGGATTTTCTTCCAATTGTTTGTGTCCGAGACTTAATCTACGATTTTCGGCATCAATTTCTAAAACAATGACATCTATTAACTCATTAATTTTAGTGAATTCGGCAGGATGTTTAATTTTTTTCGACCATGAAAGATCTGAAATATGAATTAAACCGTCAACTCCTTCTTCCAATTCAACAAAAATACCAAAGTTTGTGAAATTACGAACAGTGGCTTTATGTCGGGAACTGACAGGATATTTTTCTACAATATTTGTCCATGGATCAGGAATAAGTTGCTTGATACCAAGCGACATTTTTCTATCTTCTTTATCTAAGGTAAGGATTTGAGCTTCAATTTCATCTCCGATTTTTAAGAAATCCTGAGCTGTTCTTAAGTGTTGCGACCACGACATTTCCGAAACGTGAATCAAACCTTCAACACCTGGAGCAATTTCAACAAATGCACCATAATCGGCTAATACAACAACTTTTCCTTTTACTTTATCACCTATCTTAATATCTTGACTTAATGATTCCCATGGATGAGGTGTTAGTTGTTTCAAACCTAATGCAATACGTTTTTTATTTTCATCAAAATCGAGGATAACAACTTTTATTTTCTGATCTAATTCGACAATTTCTTCGGGATGATTTATGCGGCCCCATGAAAGGTCTGTAATATGAATTAATCCATCAACTCCACCCAAATCAATAAAGACACCATAAGAGGTAATATTTTTCACTAAACCTTCGAGAACCTGTCCTTTTTCAAGCTTAGAAATGATTTCGGCTCTTTGTTGTTCAAGTTCTTCTTCGATTAATGCTTTATGTGAAACAACGACATTTTTATATTCGTGGTTAATTTTTACAACCTTGAATTCCATAGTTTTATCAACAAAAACATCATAATCACGAATTGGTTTTACATCAATTTGTGAACCGGGTAGGAATGCTTCAATTCCAAAAACATCAACAATAAGTCCACCTTTTGTGCGGCATTTAACATAACCGTTAATGATTTCTTCTTTATCAAACGCAATATTAATTCTTTCCCAAGAGCGTAAAGTTCTTGCTTTTTTATGAGATAAAATCAACTGCCCGCTTGGGTCTTCCTGGCTTTCAACATAAACTTCAATAGAATCACCTACTTTAAGATCGGGATTATATCTTAGTTCTGATAATGGAATTACACCATCAGATTTAAATCCAATATTAACTACAACTTCACGGTTGTTTTTTGCAACTACTGCTCCGTCGATAACTTCATGTTCAACAATTGAACTTAGAGTTTTATCGTAAATACCTTCCAATTTAGTTCTTTCGTCCTTTGAATATTGTTCCAGTTTTTTACCAACCGAATCCCAATCAAAATCTTCTCTTAAATTTTTATCACGTTTTGCAGCTTTCGGTTTTTCTTTAGTTTCTTCAGGAAGTATTTCGCTTACTTGCTCTTCAGTTTTAACTTCTGCTTTCTCTTCAGGTTTTTCTGCAATATTTTCATTCTCTTTTACCTGAGATTCAATTGGTTTAATTTCTTCAATTGTTTTTTCTTCCTTTTTTTCAGCATTTTCTTCCGCTACAACAGTTTCTATGGCTTTACTTTCCTCAACTTTAGCTTGAGGTTCAGATTTTTCAGTTTTTTCTGCTTCGGTTTTTTCTGCTGTTTCTGTTGTTAAAACAGTTTCTTTAGCTTCATTTTCATCAACTTTTACGGGCTCTACATTGTTTTCTACACTTTGAGTTTCGCCTTTTTCGATTTCTTTATTGATGCCTGATTCGTTCTCGGTCATATTTTTTTCTTTATGTTTCGGATCTTTTTGCCGGCGGAGGAAAAATAGCCGAAACGGATTAACAATAAATTTATTAACAACTTATAAAGCAGCAAGAACCGCCGACAACAAAATTATTCTTATGCTTTATAAAATTGGGGTGCAAAATTAGAAAAACCTTTTTTAAAACACAATGTTTTATTTATGATTATTTTGGACATAAAATTTTTTACAGATAATGTTTACAACTTTGAAAGAAATTATTGTTGGCAGTCATAATTTCCCACAAACATAATGAGAGAACTTAGTATCTTAATTAATTGAGGAAATGGCATTTTTGATTTTAAAAATTCAAT
>CAZBSL010000351.1:0-2563 GCA_964494265.1 uncultured Bacteroidales bacterium | reverse complement strand
TTAAAATGAATAGCTTATGCCCATACTCGGCATAACCGGAAGCTGATAAACTTTGTCTCCTGTAATTCTGTTAATGTAGAAAATATTTTCCCGGTCATAAATATTCGTCACACTTGCATTTACCTCAATAACCGAATTATAATTCAATTTGAATTTTCTTTTTATATTAAAATCTAAACGATGGTAAGTTGGGAGGCGTCCATTATTCAGATCACCGTAAAGTATTCCAAGATCACCGTTAATAGTTGTGTAATCAGAATTTATTCCGTCGTCAAAAACTAAATTTTCATAGAAACCCTGGGTTTTTGTAAAAGGAAAGCCTGAACCAAAGTTCCATCTTGCATTCACTTCCCAATTATTATCCTTTCCCCAAATTAATGAGGCTACGAGGTTAACATTATTTCGCCTGTCGTAATGCGGTGAATATTTTACGAGATCATGTTCGAGATTCTCATAATATTTATTAACAAATGCAAAAGAATATACTGCCCAAAAATAAAATTTCTTATAGTCATATTTTAATGAAATATCAATTCCTTCGGCATCTCCCTTTTCAATAATATAATCCTTAGTCAGTAAATCGGGTTTATTTTGATATTTGTTTTCATCAAATATTTTGTTTCTATTTAAATTCGTAAGTTGTGAGAAGTTTTTGTAATAAGCTTCAACATTAGCAGTAATATAATTAAACAAATCATATTCAACCCCGAATATCAAATGTTGTGCTTTTTGGAGTTTATGTTTCACAACCTTTCCATCAAACTCATAAGGCAGGTTATCGGGGCCTGATAAAAACCCATAAAATAAATTCACGACATCGCGATCGGAATTGGCACTAATTAGGTTTTGCGAGTATAATCCGGCTGCTAATTTTAACCTCAATTTTTCGCTAACATTATATTTTACAGCCAAGCGAGGTTCGGGAGAAATGTTTGCAAGTGATGCATACCATTGAATTCTAAAACTCGGTTCAAAAAGCAATTTACCCCTTGTCATTTTATATTTAACAAATCCGGCTAACTCGGTAGTATTTTCTTCCTGACTGATATTAATTCCCAATGAATTTGCAAAATCAAAATTTGTTTTAAAACCCAACATTTCAATACCGTATTTTATTTCATCTTTTGCAAGAAAATATGTGAAATCCAATCCCATATTAAACCCTTTGATCTGACTTGTTCTATTTGGAGAAAATTCCTCTTCAAGTGAAATTTTATAGCTTGAATAGGCAAGATGTCCTTGCAAAAGAACTGAAGATTTTTCGGGAATTACAATAAAATTGGTACCAACTCCGGTTGATACCCAATGATAATCGGAAAGAGCTTTATATTTATTAACCCTATCGTTGAAATTGAAACCGAAAATGTTAATTTTACTTCCATTAGCTCCGTTTATCGATAATTTTCCATAAATATCTAAATAATTAAATGGTAAACCGGCAGTATCAATGTAATCGTAAAGAACTTTAGAAGTTTCTTCAAGGTATGAATTTTTGACTGAAAGAATAAAGGATGAGCTGCCCTGAGATGTATTGGTTTGTTTTTTTATCGGACCTTCAAGTAATAGTTTAGCTCCAAATGTACTTGCACTTACTTTTCCCGCCATTCTTTTCTTATTACCGTCACGAGTTGTAATATCCATTACCGATGATATTCTACCACCATATTCTGCACCAAAACCACCTGTGAAAACCTCGGCATTTCTCATAATATCCGTATCAAAAACCGAAAATAAACCAATAGAATGAAATGGATTATAAATGATCATTCCGTCAAGCAAAACTTTATTCTGAATTGGGGAACCACCTCTGATATATAACTGCCCACCCTGGTCGCCTGTAAAAATAACGCCCGGCAAAACCTGAAGATATTGAGCCAAGTCGGGCTGCCCGCCTATACTTGGTATTTTTGTTATTTGTTTAGGAGTTACTTTAATCACCGATGCCCTGACTTCTGTTTTTGATTCTTCTCTCTCGGCAGAAATCGAGAATTCATCAAGCATAACCGCTGAATTTTCAAGGAAAAGTGTTTTTGTAATAATTTCGTTTTCTTTTACTTTAACAGTAAGGCTTAATGGGTCGTAGCCAACACTTGTAACCATTAAAGTGTATTCTCCCTGAGGAATTTTTGAAATAACGTAATATCCGTTTACATCGGTTGCAGCACCATAATTTGTTTTAACTAAATATACATTTGTAAAAATTACAGGTTCGCCCGTTTCTTTCTCATAAACAAAGCCACGGATAGTAGCTGTTTGAGCATTACAAAAACTAAAGGTTATTGCAATCAAAAACAGTGTAAATATTGAAGTTATTATTAATGATTTAAATTTCATGGTATATAGGTTATACATATATTATAAAAAACATTTGCTGCAAAAGTAGAACTTTGCAGAGAAAATTTTGGCAATAATAATAAAAAAGATTGTTTTTTGATAAAAAAAACAGTTAACGGTAAGCAGTTGCTTGATTTTTATTATTATAATATTCCTTCAGGCTTACTGAATACAGCTAATTTTTTCAATAATCTATAACAGTAATTGATAACTCTAAACAGAATATCAA
>CAZBSL010000350.1:0-2592 GCA_964494265.1 uncultured Bacteroidales bacterium | reverse complement strand
GAAAAATTGTTCACCAATAAGAAAACAATATCTTTTATAGTGGCGCCATTAACTTTTCTGATACCTATTTCTTTAGTTTTTTGTTGAGCCATAAATGATGCTAAGCCTAACAATCCCAAACATGAAATAAAAATTCCCAGGATGCTGAGCAAGCTGATGGTTTTGCTAATTTGTTCTTCATTTTTATATTGTTTGTCAAAATTTTCTTCAAGAAAAAAGTATTCAAACGGGTAATTGGGTAAAATTTCATGAAAGGTTTTTTCAATTTCAGCTAAAGTTTCACCAAAATTGACAGTATTTATATCAAGGGCAAATATTTTAAAATCTTCACTCATTTGGAACATTGCCATAGGTTCGATTTTGTTTTGTAAACCCTTAAAATTAAAATTACGGAACACCCCGGAAACCACAGTTTCTTTATCCCAAACATTTTTGCCGATAGCATCCTCGGGCGAAGCCCAACCAAAGGTTTTAACTGCTTCTTCGTTAATTATTAATTCCAAAATTCCATTGCCGAGATATTCGGGAATAAGTTCGGTACCTGCAATTATTTCAATATCGAAAACCTTTACAAAATCTTCATCTACCTGATAATAATTAACTAAAAATGACCTGATTTTTTCTTCACCCGGAAGCCATGTCCGCCATCCGTAATTCCATTCCCCCGGAATAGCTGAAGTAAAACAACAGGATTTGACTTGTGGTATTTTTTGGAATTCCTGTTTAACGCTTTTATAATCACTATATTTAACAACTTCTCGCGGAAAGCGAAGAACCAACTTTTGTTCTTTGTCAAATCCCATTGGGTAGTCTCTCATGTAACTTAGTTGCTTATGAATTACAATAACACTTATTATTAAGGAAACTGAAATTGTAAACTGAAAAATTACCAATGCTTTTCTGAACCAAACCGAAAATGACCTTGATTTTATTTTACCTTGAAATATAGTAATTGGATTGAATGAAGAAAGAAAAAATGCAGGATAACTTCCTGAGATCAAGCTTGTAAAAACTATTATTATACTTAGTGAAATAATAAATAGTGAACTTGTGTAAGGAATTGTAAGATGGGTATTTAAAATATTGTTGATGTAGGGCATCGAAAATTCAACAATAAACATTGCCAAAACATGGGCAATAAAAACAAAAACAAATGATTCAAAAAGAAATTGAAAAATTAAAATTCTCCTTTCAGCTCCAAGAGTTTTTCTGATTCCTATTTCGCGGGTTCTGTTTAAGAATTTTGCCGTAGTAAGATTCATGTAATTTATGCAGGCAATTAAAAGAATAAGAAGGCCGATAGCTCCAAAAATTACTAAATATGTGGTATTTCCCTGAGGTGTTAACTCCCCTCTTTTATCCGAGTTCAGATGGATGTCAGTTATAGGCATTATAAAATGGCCGGTTGTGCGGCCAATACCTTCTTCATCTCCTTCTTTTTTGTTGTATTTTTGCTCAATATTTAAGATTTCTTCCCCAAATTTTTCTACATCAATGTTTTCTTTTAATTTTACATAACTGTAAGCATAACCGCCCCAATCGTTTTCGCGTTCATGTATATGCGGTTCAATTGACAATATTAAGCTAGGTTTTAAATGGCTGTTCGATGGCCAATTTTCAATAATTCCTACTATTTCATAGGCAATAGAATCTCTATAAATAATTTCGCCATACGGATCTTCATCGCCAAATATTTTCTCTTTTAGATTGTTGGTTATTACGGCAGTATTTGGCCTGCTTAAAACGTTTTCGGCGGATCCGTCCAAAAATTTTCTTTTAAAAATTTTAAAGAAATATTCATCGGCTCGGTATGGCCTGTCCACATACATTTTAATATCCTTATAACGAAGTGGAGAATCTATCCCTCGATAAAATCTTGTTGCACATTCAATTTGAGGAAAATCATTTCGCAAGGTTGGTATCAGCATTGCTGAGGCTCCGGCTGTGTTGTAAACCAGTTCGGCTGAGTAAGCTTCCCTGTTTATCCGATATAATTTATCATAATCAGGTAAATATTTATCATAAGTTAACTCATTGTTAATGTATAAAAAAACAACCACTGCACATGCAATTCCTATTGCTAATCCAATAATATTAATGAAGGAATATGCTTTATGTCGGCGTATATTTCTAAATGTTATTAGTAAAATATTTTTTATCATCTCAAATTATGTTTCTGTTTCTTTATCAATCAATATGCCAACAATTATAATATGTTGTTATTCTGAGAGGTATAAGAATCTATCACAATTATTGTAAATTTGAATGTTCATTTTTCGACACCCTATGACGGATTCTGAACAAATTACTATATTTGTTGTCAAATACATTAAGAAAAAATGGAAAGATAATGCAAAATAAAGATGGAAATATTTTAATTGTTGATGATAATACTATTATTTTGAATTCTCTTAAACAGTTGCTTAAGTATGATTTTAATAAAATTGAAGTATTAAACGATCCAAGAAAACTTCCGAAATTCGTAGAAGAAAATATATTCGATGTGATATTATTAGATATGAACTTCAAGGCAGGAGCACGCTCAGGAGATGAAGGCATTTTTTGGATAAAGAAAATTTTGGAAATAGATAA
>CAZBSL010000349.1:0-2599 GCA_964494265.1 uncultured Bacteroidales bacterium | reverse complement strand
TTATTCATGCTTCGATGATGCCTACAACTGGGATGGAAACAATAATAAAATTTATGGTGAAGTCGTTGATAATATTGATCTTTCGCCGGAAGTTTTTATTAGCCGTGCACCCGTTGAAACAGTTTCACATACTAACGCCTTTGTTAATAAAACACTTAAATACGAGAAAAATCCACCATTAAGCAATTTTGCAAATGAGATGGTAAATTTTGGAATTGAGGTTTTCACTCAATGGGGCGGAAGATGCGATGCTGCCTGGCTAACCGAAAGAGTTTTTGATGATTATATCGATCCTTACTGGAACGGTACACATCATAGTTTTTATGAAATCGACTCAAGCGGAACATCTTATGATATTAATGACAGCTTATTAACAAGCGAGATAAATAAAGGATATAATTTTATGTTTATGGCTTCACATGGCGAACCTAATGAATATTTACACCCTCCGGCAGTTTCCATTTTTGACATTGAAAATGTTTATGAACTTAACAACCCTCAGGAGCAAGGAATAATTGTCACAATTGCATGTTATACAAATGCTTTTGACGATATAATTGGTTATAGCACATCAACCGGTTACCCGATACTATTTGATTCCTGTTTAAGCGAATCATTTTTAAGATATGATGCAGGTGGTGCGGTAGCCTACCATGGAAGTTCCAGGTTTGGGCTTGGATTAGCAGAACCATCGAGTGATTTAGGCCCTTCATTTCTTCATTCTGCATGGTTTTTTAAAAATTTATTCAGCGGTCAAGCCTTCTCGAACAAATATAAGTTGGGTACTGTAGCCGCAAAAACAAAAATTCATTTTTTAGCTGCTACTTCGATTGATGATTCTTATAGATGGTTGCAATTTACATTAAATGTTCTGGGTGATACGGAATTGAATATATTCACCGAAGACCCATCTCCAATAAATTTAAATTGCCCCGATTCTATTCCGCTTGGAGAGCATGAAAATATAATCATTAGTGCCGGAGAACCGCAAATAAACATTTGTCTATCAAACGGAAAAGATATTTATCTAAGCGGCGAAACCGATTTTTCAGGAAATTTATCCATTCTTGCTCCTCCCCTATCTTATGACCCTATTATTGTTACGGCAAGCGGACATAATAAAATATTTACATGTGATACTATTTTTATTAGCGAAGCAGAAGATGCAGTTGTAATTTTAGAGAATTATTCAATTAATGCTGAAGGAAAATCAACAATTTACTATGGTGACAATGTAAATATTTCAATAGATTTGAAAAACATCGGGGTTGATACTGCCTTTAATACACAATTTCATGTTTCAGAAAACAACGACTATATTAATTTGAATAGCGATGGTGATTCAATCGGTATTATTCCTCCCGGGGAAAGCATCACGAAATCTGATATAGTTAACTTTGATGTCAGCCATTATATACCTGATAATTACAATTTTAATTTTACGGCTACTATCGGCGAAAATAATTATCAAGGGAATACAAATATGAATTTTACGGCATATTCTCCAATAATTGAGGTAAATGAAATTGAAATATTATGTAATGAACATAATACTCTCATGTCAAATGATTCTGTACTGCTTACTATAAATATCAAAAACACCGGTGGGGCTCCTGCTCAGAATTTAAAAGGGATGCTCACTTCCAATCTTGCAGGTGAATCTCTTTCGATTTTTGATTTTTTAGATAGTATTAACCAAATTCTACCAAATAATGAAGCTGAACTAAACTTTCATCTCATTACATCTGTGCCGGTTTGTACAGATATTCAGTTTATTCTTGAAATGAATGCCGATTATTATTCAACCTTAAGTTCATTTATTATTGAGGTTGTTGACTCACTCGAAAACTTTGAAACAGGAAATTTTCAATTATATCCATGGAATTTAAATACAGGCGATTCGAATTGGATTATTGATACTGTGAATGCATACAATGGGAAATATTGTGCACGTTCGGGAACTGTCTCATTGGGTGGAAAATCAATTATTGAACTCAACTTAAATGTTTTAGAAGATGGATATATTAGCTTTTATAAGAAAACATCCTATATGTCAGGTTTGAGCAACTACCTTGTTTTCAAGATTGATAGTGTTTTGCAGGGGTATTGGATCGGAAATATTGATTGGAGCAGGGAAGTTTTTCCTGTTTCAGCCGGAGTTCATAACTTCAAATGGGAATATGAAAAGCTCAATCGAACAATTGATACAACAGATTGGGTGTGGATAGATTATATTACCTTTCCATCTGTAAGAGAGCTTAGTTCAATTAATGAAATTTCAATAAACCAAGAGAATGTTTCTATTTTCCCAAATCCAAGCACAGGCAAAATCAATATTGTTTTTGATTCGCAGCTTGATAATGATATTTTAATTGAAATATTCAGTATTCAAGGTGAGTCGATTTATAAAGAAAACATTCGCCCTAAACACAATAAATTCACAAAACAAATAGACCTCGGATCAATTGCAAAAGGAGTTTATTTGATTAAATTTCAGAATAATGAAAACTCTGTTTGCAAAAAATTATTATTAACTAATTGATTATGTTAACGGATATCTGACAGCCTGAAAAATATATTGATTCAAAGGAAGCATAGC
>CAZBSL010000348.1:0-2620 GCA_964494265.1 uncultured Bacteroidales bacterium | reverse complement strand
TGTCCATGGCCCGGATAAACAAAGTAATCAATCATTACACCGTCTTCGATACATTTTTGAATTAAGGAGAGGCTATTTTGCCAAACAACCGTAGCATCACTTGTTCCGTGAATTATTAAAAGATCGCCTTCAAGATTTTCCGCATAATTAAGAAGATTGGATTTTTCGTATCCTTCGGGGTTTTCTTCTGGGGTGTCCATATAGCGTTCGCCATACATAACTTCATAAAATTTCCAATCAATTACAGGGCCGCCGGCTACTCCCACTTTAAAAGTTTCGGGTTGTTTCAGTAATAATGATGTTGTCATAAAACCCCCATAACTCCAGCCGCTTGCACCAATGCGTTCAGGATCAACAAAATCTAAGGTTTTTAAATACTCAACACCTTTCATTTGATCTTCCATTTCGAGAGTTCCAAGATTTCGATGTATTGCACTTTCAAATTCAAAACCACGATTGGCTGAGCCTCGGTTGTCGAGAGTAAAAACAATATATCCCTCGCTTGCAAGGTAATTATTATAAAGTCCTGTACCCCCAAGCCATGAATCGCTAACTAATTGAGCATGCGGCCCGCCATAAACATAAACAATAACTGGATATTTTTTAGTCGAATCAAAATCAAATGGTTTTATCATTCGGCAATATAAATCATCGCCATTGTCGTTTTTAATCGTAAATATCGACATTTCACCAAGTTTATAATCAGTCAAAGGATCTTTGTTTTCAAGTAAAACTTGTAATTCTTTGCCTTTTGCCGAAATTATTTTTATTTCACGAGTAATATCGGTACTGCTGAATCTATCAATTAAATATTTTCCATTTTCATTAAGAAAAGCTCTATGTGTTCCATGGTCAGGCGAAAGCCTATTAATTTTCAAAGTTTTCAAATTAAGCGAATAAATATTTCTTTGTATCGGGCTTTCTTTAGTAGCCGTAAAAAATGCCATTTTATCGTTTTTATCAAACCCAAGGAAATTCTTTACCAACCAATCACCTTTTGTTAATTGCTTTAACAATTTTCCTTCAATATTGTATAAATACAAATGTTTGTACCCATCGCGTTCGCTTAGCCATACAAATTGATCAGGTTTTGAGTTTAGAAAATAAAGCCCGGTTTCTGGTTCAACGTATCTTTCGTTGCTTTCTTCGAAAAGTGTTTTCACGAATTCTCCGGTTTTAGCATTATACTGATTTAATTTTAAGTGATCCTGGCCTCGGTTTAAAACCGAAATGTAAATATAATCTTCGTTTGGCCCCCAGCTTACATTTGTCAGGTATTGGTCTTTAGGCTCTCCGGTTTTTAGAAACACGGTTTTGTTTTCTGAAATACTGTAAACCCCAAGTGTAACTTCATGCGAGCTCATCCCTGCCATAGGATATTTTGCGTTTTCGACTTCGGCAATGCGTTTATCAATATTCACAATCGGGTAGTCGGTAACCATAGTTTCATCTTTACGATAAAAAGCCAGATAATTTCCTTTGGGTGACCAAAATGTCCCTTTACATATTCCAAATTCGTTTCGGTGAACAGTTTGGCCGTAAACTATGCCTTTATTATCTTCTTTTGTAATTGCGATTTGATTACCTTCGAGAGCAACATAAAGATTGTTGTCGATAGTGTAAGCAAGCTGGAAAGTTTCTTTATCAATATCTACATTTTGAGCTTTTTTATCAAATTCGTTTGTTTTTCGAAGTTCATTAAGAGCGATATCATAAATAAACAATTTATTTTTATTTCTAAACATAATAACATTGTCGCCAAGGCAGCTAAGATGCGGAAAATGTTTTAATGAATCTGTAATTAATTTTGGAACAAAGGCGTTGAAGTCATTAATTTTTACAATTGTATCGCGTTTTTCCGATTTGACATCTCCTTTAATCAGGCATTTTTTTTTCACATAGGCGTAGTGATCGCTACTGCCCATCCATTGTAATTGCGGCAATGTTGATGGGTAAATACTCCTGTTCAGCCAAGTTGCATCTTCGATGCTTAATATTTTTTCCTGTGCTTTTAAAATAATTGTAATCGAAAGAAAAAGAATGAAAAATAATATAAGTTTTTTCATAGAAATAATATTTTTATGTTTATAAATTATAAAGAATTCAATAATAAATTACTGACTGCAATTTTAGTAAAAAAATGTATTGAATTTTAATTTTGGGCGAATAAAAAATTTTTGGAAGAAATTGTTTTTTTTTGATAAGAATTCTTGTTCAATTGAAAATTTCAATGTATTACATTTCAAATCAAGATTGAGTCCGGCCTAAAAACTTATTTCACACAAAGCCCGAAAACAAGTAAGTTTATAATCAATATTTTGCGTGTTTTGAGATTCGTCTGAATTCCGATAATATAAAAGCTATTTTCTACTTAAAATTAATTTTGGATAATAACTGTTATGTGGCAGATTAACTGCATTATAAATACATGGGAGCAATATTAATATATGGCGAATTAATAAGGTGATAAGTTTCAATTAAAACCTTTATTTCCTTATGTTTAAATTTAGTAAAAATTAAAGACAGGATTATTTGGCTAAAATTTATTTTGAGGTGCTGGAGGTGTGGGAAATAATTTCTACTTTAGTGGTTTTTACGATCAAATTAAATCACATGAAAT
>CAZBSL010000347.1:0-2630 GCA_964494265.1 uncultured Bacteroidales bacterium | reverse complement strand
ATTATTTATTCCATCACCATGGTGATGCTTTCTCAACAGTTTATACTGAAATGCCACAAAATTTAACAATTAATCATGAACCTGTTTTATTGAGTGGCCCGGAATTTTTTACCGTAACTGCTGATGAAGGATCATTAATTTGTTTATCGGTTGATGGAGAAATTATTGGTGTTGCTGACGGTACAGGCGGGCCGGTTGATGTTAGTATCTTACCACAAATTCCTCCAGTAATGGTTGATATTGTTATTACAAAACAAAATTTCTATCGTTACGAAACACAAGTTCAGGTTATTCCTCCTGATGGAGCTTATGTTGTTAAAAATTCTTATGAAATTAATGATAATGCCGGTAATGGAAACGGACAAATGGATTATGCAGAATCTATTTTGCTTTCTTTAGCTGTGAAAAATGTTGGAAACGAAGATGCTACAAATGTTATCGTTACAATCAACACAGAAGACGAATATATCACAATAACTGATGGTACTGAAGCTTACGGACTTGTTCCTGCAAATGGTATTGTCAATATTGTTGATGGTTTTGCTTTTGATGTTGCTGCAAATATACCCGATCACCACCTTGTAAATTTCAATGTAGTTATTACTGATGGAACTGATACCTGGAATAGCGTTTTTGCTATTGAAGGACATGCACCGGTATTGAGTATTATCAATTTTGAAATTCTCGGTAACGGCGGAATTGATCCTGGCGAAACTACAGATATTTCAATTACTGTTTTGAATTCAGGCTCTTGCGAAGCTGCTGATGCTATTGTTGATCTTTCAACAATTAGCCAGTATTTAAGCATTAATTCAGGCACTCAATCGCTTGGAACCATTAATCCTGATGAATTCAATGGGGCCATTTTCAGCATAACAGCTGCTTCAGGTACTCCCATCGGGCAAGTTGCTGATCTAATATTCGATATTAATGCAGCATATGAATATAATGTAGTTGAAACTAAATATGTAACAATTGGAATAATATTCGAAGATTTTGAATCAGGTGATTTCACTTCATTTGATTGGAGTTTTTCAGGAAATGCCAATTGGCAAGTGGTTAACACAAATGCCTATGAAGGAGTATATTGTGCAAAATCAGGTAGTATTGGAAACAATGCGGAATCTGTTCTTATTCTTGAATTAGAAGTGCTTTCCTCCGGAGAGATCAGTTTCTTTAAAAAAGTTTCCTGCGAAGACGACCCCGGCGGAACAGGATACGATTATCTTGTTTTCTCGATTGATAATAGTGAAAAAGGAAAATGGGATGGCGAAATAAGTTGGAGTGAAGAAGTTTTCAACGTAAGCGCCGGTACTCATACTTTTAAATGGACTTACCATAAAGACGGTTATGTAACCGGTGGTCAGGATTGCGTATGGATCGACTATGTTGTCCTCCCTCCTATTCAACCTGATGAATTCACACAAACTATTCCATTAAATACAGGCTATCAATTTGTTTCTTCAAGAATTGATGTTGAAAATCATGATATGCTTGTTGTTTTACAAGATATTTTAAATGAAAATCTTGATTTCGTAAGAAACTCTGAAGGTACTATTTTAAGAAAAATCGGGCCTAATTGGGTTAATGGAATCGGTGATTGGATCACATCAGAAGGTTATCTAATTAAAATGTACGGTGCTGAAACATTAGCTTTAACCGGTGATGTTATGAATCCACTTTACCCAATTAATTTAACAACAGGTTATCAATTTGTAAGCTTCCTTCCCGAAACAGCCATTGATGCTTTAGCTGCTTTCGAAGGAATTTTGAGTGACGATCTTGATTATATCAGAAATTCTAACGGTGAAATGCTCAGAAAAATTGGTCCTAATTGGGTCAACGGACTCGGTGATGCAAGTCCTGGTGAAGGTTATTTGATCAAAATGTTTGCTGATGATCTATTGGTTTATAATATTCCTACTGAAATCACAAAAAGCTCACTTCCTGTAAAAGTTATGAATCACTTTATGTTTGAAGGCGGTAATGCTGCTGATCCCGTTTACTCATTCTATGTAACCGGATTAAACATCGGTGATGAAGTTGCTGTTTATGATGGCGAAAAAATGGTTGGTGCAAGTATTATGGTTTCCGAAAATGTTCTTGAAAATTCAGTTCCTATATTTTCTACTTTAACTAACGAAAAAGGATTTGAAGCAAATAATCCTATTACTTTAGTAGTTTGGGATTCACAAAATCGAACAGAAGTGCCGGCAACATATACTTTTAATAATGAATATGCACAAGCCTATACACAAACAACCTTCCCCGCAAATGATGGTGAGTTTAGTGTGATTAATATTACAAAAGGAGCAATTGGAACTGATAAAACGACTTTAACAGAAGTAAGTATCTATCCAAATCCGGCTTCCGATGTCCTGAATATTGTATCAAACAAAACAATAAACAATATAAGGGTATTGAATTCTGTTGGTCAAATTATGTTTGACAGCGAATTAAACAATACAATTTTAAACCTTAATACTACAAATTACCAATCAGGAATTTATTTCATTCAGCTTGAAACTAATGATGGAATAATAACAGAAAAGGTGACAATTAAATAATTTGTTAACACAATGCAAAAAAAGGGGAATCGGTTTCGGTTCCTCTTTTTTTTGTGTTATTAA
>CAZBSL010000346.1:0-2657 GCA_964494265.1 uncultured Bacteroidales bacterium | reverse complement strand
AGTTATATATAAGAGCTTTGTATGTTTTGCAGCTCATGACTTAAGTGGGTTGCTGAATAAAAAAATCTGTATTTTAACAGTTTTTTAATAATTTTATGAATTTATCATACATGTTATTAGTTTTAATAAAAATATTTCAAAATAATGAACAATTTAATAATTGATTTAAAAAGCGATACCGTAACTCGTCCTTGTAAAAATATGCTTGATGCAATGATGACTGCTATTGTGGGTGATGATGTTTTTGGTGAAGATCCAAGTATTAATACTTTGGAAGAAAAAGCTGCTTTGATGTTTGGGAAAGAAGCTGCAATTTTTTGCCCATCAGGCACGATGACAAATCAAATTGCAATAAAAGTTCATACTCAACCAGGCGATGAAGTTATTTGTGATGAATTGGCACATATTTACAATTATGAAGGAGGCGGAATTGCTTTTAATTCAGGAGCTTCGGTTAGATTAATTAAAGGAGATAGAGGAAGAATTTGTGCTGAAGATGTTGAACGCAATATAAATATTGATAATATTCATTATACCAGAAGCCGTTTAGTTTGTGTCGAGAATACTGCTAACAAAGGAGGAGGAAGTATTTATGATTTTGAAGAATTAAAAAAAATCTCTGAGGTATGTAAAGAAAACGGATTAAAATATCACCTCGACGGGGCAAGGATTTTTAATGCTTTAGTTGAAACCGGTGAGTTACCTGAAAAATATGGGAAGATTTTCGATTCTGTTTCTATTTGTTTATCGAAAGGCCTCGGTGCACCGGTAGGTTCCATGCTTCTTGGTGAGAAATCATTTATCAATCAGGCGAGGCGAGTCAGAAAGGTATTTGGCGGTGGTATGCGGCAGGCCGGATATTTGGCTGCCGCAGGAATTTATGCTCTAAATAATAATATTACACGGCTCAAAGAAGATCACAAACGAGCAAAAGAAATTGAAAAATGTTTAAATGAATTATCTTTCATTGATACCGTTAATCCGGTTGATACAAATATCATTTTTTTTAAATTGTCGGACAAAATAAAAGACTCAGATTTTATTTCACATTTAAATAATAAAAAGATATTTGTTATTGGATTGAGCCCACAACTAATTCGAATAGTAACACATTTAGATTTCAATGATGCAATGCTTGAAAGACTTTTAATTGAATTAAAAGCTTTTGGAAAAATTTAAATAACAATTGCAATCAAGAAATATTAGTGCTGTCAAACTCTTAATAAATAACTAAAGTCGATTTTTTTCCTTTCAAAGAAAATTTAAATATTAGGGTTATAATATAAAATATTGTGGGCAAAATAATTATTGCATATTTTAACAATCAGCAATAGAAAGCTTGAATATTGTACTATTGGAAAGCAAAGTTCATTTTTTCCATTATTCTATTCATCCATCACTCCAAAAATATTATTAATAATTAGACTGATGAATTTTAATGAGCCAGAAAAAAGTAATATCAAAGCCAATATTAATAGTTTAAGGAATGATCTCAACTATCTCAAAAGCATACTCATTACCGGGCTTTATTACTTTGAAGATGGAGTATGCGGTGATAGTATTTCCTTCGTTGTCAATATCGCAATTGCCACTTGCACCAATATAATCAACACCACCAAGCTGACAAGCGTCTTTTATCGCCAGCCATCCTTGAGATGGATTTACTTTAGGATCGTCGGAATTCCCATGAGATACTAACCTGATGTACTCATTAACCTTCTCCCTGAATGCGTTCATATCGGCAGTTCCTAATTCCATTAGAGCCTTTTCAATAGCCATAGCATAAAGGTATCCAATGTCATAAAACTGTGCATTGTAAGAGGCAACCTTTTGATTATACTTATCCCATAAAGCAGCTTTAAAATATAAATAAGGAGCAGTTGTTGTGTCGGCTGAAGGATATGCTCCGAAGTTCTTTGTATGGCCATTTATTTCACCCAATATTTGAGCAATATTTGCCTGAAAAAGGCTGCTGGAATTCAAACCATCACAAAGAATAAATGTTGTATTTACGGGTTCCAACATATCAAAAAACTTAATAAATGCCGCAGGATTTAACATTGAAATAAATAAACCTTCTGGATTTCCCGTAAGTAATTGGTTAATCTTACTCAAATAATCCGGGTCCTCTATATCAAAATTAACCGTAGCTGTTACACCTGAACCAAAAGCACTCTGAAATGATGATGCCAAATCTTCCGAGAAAGCGTCACCGTTTTCAACCGCAATTGCAACAGAGTTTATTCCATGAAAATTGGCACGATCAGAAAGGACATTAGCTTCAAATCCATCAGGTGGGCATAAGCGATTAAAATATGGAGATATTCCCGAAAGTGACTTGGATGTTGCTGAGCCGGAAATGCAGGGATAATGATCCGGAACAGATACATCCTCAATAATACCTATAGTGGAAGAAGAAAAACTGCTTATAAATCCAACAACATGATTGTGTTGAATAATAATTTCCTGAGCTGTTGTGGCAGCAACAAGCTCTCGATTCGGTCCTGCTGAACTTCTAACGACAAGTTCAATTTTGTAATCATTACCAATCCCACCTGCATTATTGATTTCATCAATAGCTAAACGTAGGGCATTTTCACGTAATAAACCTTTTTCCTGATCAAGCGGAAGAATAACACCAAGCACTAAAGATTTTG
>CAZBSL010000345.1:0-2660 GCA_964494265.1 uncultured Bacteroidales bacterium | reverse complement strand
TACTTTCAATGCAACTTCAAATATAACTTGCTTGTCTTTGAAAATGATATGTGAAAGAAAGAAAAAAAACTATTTTTGCAAAAAAAAATACAATCAAATGAGAAAAATAACTATATTATTATTGGCTTTATTTACAGTTTTTTCAGTCTATTCTTATGCTCAGAAACAAACATCAGCAGCATCAAATAATGTTGTTGAAGCAACGGCATGGATAGATATGATGAACGATCATTCTGTTAATTTTTATGAGGTTCAAAAAGAATTTAATGAATATTTTAAAAATAAACCGAATGGAAAAGGAACAGGTTGGAAGCAATTCAAACGATGGGAATGGTTTATGGAACCAAGGGTTTACCCGAGTGGCAAACGATTTGATCAGGCAAAAGTTTGGAAAGAAATAAAAAAATATAAAGAAAAAAATTCTCTGAAATCTTCAAGCTTACCAAGTAATTGGCAAGAATTGGGGCCAAAAACATCGGCTAATGTTACAGGACATTGGAACCCCGGTCTCGGCAGGATAAATGTAATTATGAGAGATCCTTTTGATACAGATATAATATATATCGGAACACCTTCAGGAGGTTTATGGAAAACTACCGACGAGGGACTAACATGGAATGTATTAACTGATAATCTTCCGGTTATTGGAGTTTCGGCAGTTGCAATTGATTATACTAATACCGATATTGTATATATAGGAACAGGCGATAAGGATGCCGACGATAATTACAGTATCGGAGTGTTGAAATCATTTGATGGAGGACAAACATGGGAAGAAACGGGTTTAAACTGGACAATTGGTAATTCAAGAACAATAGCAAAATTAATTATTCATCCCGAAGACCCGAATATTTTATTGGCTGCCGCAAGCAATGGAGTTTACAAAACCATTGATGGGGGAGATGTTTGGGTCAAAGTTCATAATGGAGGTATTGATGATATTGATTTCAAGCCTGGTGAACCCGATATCGTTTATTGTATTACACGCAACTTTTTTAAATCAACCGATGGTGGCGATTCTTTTTCTCAAATTTCAGGAGTACCCGGTTCAAGTCGGGCACAAATGGCAGTAACTGAAGCTAATCCTGAATATGTTTATTTCTTCTCCTCTGCAAGTGGTTTGTATCGCTCAACCGATAGCGGAGAAAGTTTTACTAAAATGTCGGATACTCCAACTTCAACAGGCCAAGCTTGGTATGATCTTGCTTGTGCGGCCTCACATGTAAATCCTGAAGAAATTCACATAGGTGCAATCAACACTTTTCGATCGCTTGATGGTGGTGAAAACTGGACACGAACAACCGATTGGACTTGGGGAAATGATTATGGATATACTCATTGCGATATTCACGAAATAGTATTTTTCGGTGGTGATCTTTTTGTTGGCAGCGATGGTTTAATTTCAAAGTCAACAGATAATGGCGAAAATTGGATAAATTTGACAGAAGGTATTGGTATGAGGCAGTTTTATCGTATTGCATGCTCAAAAACCAACCCGAATAAATATATGGGTGGCTCGCAAGATAACGGAACAAGTGTTTATACCGATGATCATTGGCATGAATGGCTCGGTGCCGATGGGATGGAGTGTGTAATTGATTGGACTGATGACAATATTGTTTACGGAACATCTCAAAACGGTAACTTCTATAAATCAAATACAGGCGGAAACAACGGCGGAGTTAATATCACCCAGCCGGGTGGAGGTGCATGGGTTACTCCTTTTGTAATGGATCCTGTTGACAATAATACCCTTTATGTCGGCTCTACTAATGTCAGAAAAACTACTGATGGAATGCAATCATGGGAAACAGTTTCAAATCTTGGAGGTGGAAACATCAATAATTTAGCTATAGCTCAATCAGATGCCGGCTATATTTACGCAACAAAATCATCTAATATTTGGCGAACAAAAAATGGAGGAAATTCATGGAAACAAATAAATGAAGGGCTTCCGAATCTTAGCATTTCATATGTCGCCGTAAACCCTAATGATCCTGAGAAAATCGTTGTAAGTTTATCTGGCTTTAACGAAGGAAACAAAGTTTTTATTTCGGATAATGCAGGCGAAACTTGGACAAATATTTCAGGAAACCTTCCAAATATTCCTGCAAATTGTGTTATTTATAATTCCGATCCCGAAGAAGGATTATTTGTAGGTATGGATGTTGGAATATATTTTATTGATAATACTTTAAGTGAGTGGGAAGTCTTTATGACAGATCTTCCGAATGTAATTGTTAACGAATTGGAAATTCAATATGAAACCGGAAAAATCAGAGCCGGAACCTATGGCCGAGGATTATGGGAATCGGATTTGATGATACCCCCCGTAGCTGATTTTGAAGCTGATAACACAATTATTCCTATCGAGAACAGTATTAATTTTAATGATCGGTCTTATGGGCCTCCCCAAGATTATCTTTGGACTTTTGAAGGTGGGCAGCCCGAATCCTCTACCGATGAAAATCCAACGGTTTTATATAATATCGAAGGTGTTTACGATGTTGCATTAATGGTTACCAATGAGCTTGGATCAAATACAAAAATTAAAGAAGATTATATAACCGTCAGTACAACTCTATTACCGGCAAGCGAATTTTCTGCATCCGATTCTGTTCTTTGCGAGCCCGGTATTATTGATTTCTACGATCAAACTA
>CAZBSL010000344.1:0-2695 GCA_964494265.1 uncultured Bacteroidales bacterium | reverse complement strand
TTTGCAATTATTATCAACCTCAATGCTTGGAGTAATAACCTCTGTCCGCATTCCTGTTTCTCAAAATATGGTCTCACAATTTGGAGCAATGGTTTCATATACTCAAAAGAAAATCAATTGGGACGATCTGGTTTTTAGCGATCAACTTGATCCAAGATATGGAAATATTAATCCTACATCCTTTGCCCATCCGAATGCTCAAAATATTTCATTCGCTGATGTTAATCTCGGAGGAGTTTTGCAAGGGAAGTTTAATAACATTACATCAACTTTTGGAATTGCAGCTCATCATTTATTTCAACCGAACGAATCCTTTATTGATGGTTCGGCTCCTTTAGCACGAAGGTTTGTTATTCATGGAGATTTAATTTTCGATAACGAAAATTCTTCAAAGTCAATTTCTTCTGCTAAACTTAATATGAAAATCAACCCAGGTTTTATTCTTGAAAATCAGGCAGGACTTAATAAATATGCAATCGGGCTAAACATGCTTTTTGAAAATCTTTACACCGGTTTTTGGTTTAGGAATGAAGAATTCAGCTTTTTAAATTACACATCAATAACATTGCTTGCCGGGCTTTATATTCCATTATCCAATAAAAACACTATGAAAGTTATGTATAGTTATGATTTGGCAATTTCTAAATTCTATGCCGGCTCGGGTGGAGCACACGAAGTGCATATCACAATTAGTTTTGATGACATCAATCTGTTTAGTTGGAAAAACGATTTTCAGGTATATCGAAAACGTGGTGATGTTTTGGAATGCTCACCTTTTTAATATTAAAGCAAACGCATAAAATTTTATTTTCTGAATTTTAAATAATAACGAATTGCAAACTCAATTGTTAAATGGCTATATGGTTAAATTGTTATTTTTTCAACAATATAGCAATTTAACAATACGAAGTGAAACAAGTCCGTATGGATAACAATTTCATTCATTATTCAAAAAACCTTCAAGCTGCTTCGTATCCAATCTTTTAGCAATTATTTTTTTCTTCTTATCGAGCAAATATATTACAGGAGTACTATAAATATCATATAATTTATGATAATCACCGCTTAAACTTCTTGTGCCGTTTACGTTAATCCAATTTAATTCATTTTTCTTAACGAATTTTCGCCAGCTTGCAAGATTAGTATCAACACAAACTGCAAAAACCTCAAATTCAAGTTTATCTTTTTCGTATAATGATTTCAAATCTAAAATTTCTCTTTTGCATGTTCCGCATTCCTGATCCCAGAAAATTACAACCGTATAATCAGAATCTATTTCATACAAAGAGGAGAATGCACCCAAGGTGTCAATCAAGATCAAATTACCGGCATATTTTCCAATCATCGAGGGCTTGATCTCTGAAACTCTTTTAGTTAAATTTTTAAGAAGAAAGGGATTAGTTTCAGGCAATTTATTTTTTAAGTAATAATTATCAACCATGTAAACAAAAACTTTATCGAAACCCATAATTTTTGATCTTTCCGATGAATTGGTAATATACCATATTATATACTCAAAAATTTCACTTCCTTCCATAGTCTTATCCGTCAGCAAATCTATTTCCCGAATGATTGTATCGGGATGTTGTATCAGAATTTTTGAGAAATAATTATCAAGTTTTCTATGAAAAATCGGGCTTCTAAGAAGCTTATCATTTTTTAATTCAATATTATCCCAGTAATGATTTTTATAATAATTATATGAAAACTCCCGATTTTCTTCATCATTTCCACCATTAATTGTATCAGGAATTTGGGGTTCTTTCATTGCTTTGAAAACAGTTGCTATAAATGAATCAGCTTGTTTTTTAATTACAACTTCTTTGTATTCAACGACCTCATTATTTATCGACTGGATTTTTTTTATAATAATTGAATCACCCTTATTTTTTGATAACGAATCTTTTAACACATTCAATTCTAAATATTTCTGTTTATTAAATCGAATATAATTATAAAATAAAGTATTTTCGGGTGAGCGATTAAATCGCATTTTTTCAATAATATTTGATATATCGGTATCTATATTAAACTTTTGTTTATTGCCGATAATAAATTCGAAGTATTGGTTTTTCTTTTCCCCGACAACAAAATAAATTCCTTGAGGCAATAATTTTTTGCCTTCAAAAACAAATCTCCCCGATTTTTTAACTTTGGCAGTATCAATAATTATAGTTTTATCACCATAATAATTACCCAAATAACAAAGACTATCGGAAATTCCTTTAATATTAATTCTTATTTCATAGCCTTCCGTATTTGCCATAGCTTGTATGCTTATTGAAATAATTAATAAAAGAATAAATGTCCGCAAACTTTTAATTCTCATAAAAGAAGCTTTTTTTAAATTAATATTAATGTAAACTAAAAAAGTTATAAAATATTTTTCATTTTTTCTTGGATATTTCATTTATTTTAATGATATTTCTTGAGTAGTAATATTTGCAAATCAAATCTAATAAATTAATATTAAAGAAGATATGATGTCTATAAAAAATACAGATGAGGTAATAAAAGAGAAAGTAAACATAGCAAAAAATACATACTTTCAAGTTTTAATTAGTAAAGAGGAAGGCCCAAATTTTGCAATGAGAAGATTTATAATTGAACCAGGAGGAAGAATTCCCGAGCATACAAATACAGTTGAGCACGAGCAATTTGTAATAAAAGGGCAAGCAAGGATAGGAATTGGAGG
>CAZBSL010000343.1:0-2717 GCA_964494265.1 uncultured Bacteroidales bacterium | reverse complement strand
TTCATTGC
Source organism: uncultured Bacteroidales bacterium (assembly GCA_964494265.1). GTDB lineage: Bacteria > Bacteroidota > Bacteroidia > Bacteroidales > JAEINX01 > JAEINX01. The sequence goes on along the minus strand of CAZBSL010000343.1, from coordinate 2,709 downwards.
CAAGGCTCTTTTGAAGTGCTTGGCCGCTTCGATGCAAGCGATATTCGCGGTTGCAATCTGATGATAGGCTAATATGAACTTGTGTTTTCAGTCGAAAATATAGGTGTATATAAATTTCATGCAATAAATTGAATTAAAAGCATGGATGAAATCAAGCAATTAACAATTTGAATTCTAAACCGGTTCAATTACTTCTTCAAAATCATTAATCGGTGAATTGATGAGTTTTGAAATCGGAAATGCTTCCATTTTCTCAGCAGGAAAGGGTTTTAAAAGTTTTTTAAGTACTTCTGATTGATTGTTTTCTAACCATGTTTTTTCGTCTTCCTGATGTAAAATTACAGGCATCCGGCTATGAATTTTATTTACTAATTCGTTAGGGTTTGTTGTAATAATTGAAAAAGAATTGATTTCTTCTCCATTTTGATCCTTCCATTTATCCCAAATTCCGGCGATTGAAAAAAGCTCATTATTTTTAAGAATAATACGGTAAGGAATTTTTTCCTTTGCTTTTTCCCATTCGTAAAAACCATCTGCAGGCACAAGGCATCGCCTCCGCATAAATGAATTTTTGAAAGAAGGCTTTTGATCAATTGTTTCCGCTTTTGCGTTAATAAGCTTGTTCCCAATTTTAATATCCTTTGCCCAAAACGGAATTAAACCCCATCGAAAATAGTTCAATTTTTCAGGTTCTTGGTTAGTAATAACGGCGAGATTTTGAGTAGGTGCACAGTTGAACCTTGCAGTATTTCCAAGCCCGTGAACTATTATACCAAAACGTTTTTCAACATCTTTGGAAAGGGCTGCAAATGAAAATCTACCGCACATTTTTTGTATTTTTATATGATTCTTTAGGCAAAAATACAATTAAATTTTATTTTTGCGGCTGTAAAAACTTTTTGAATATCAGTTAAGAATATATATAATGAAAATCACATCAAAATTAATAAATGGGCTTCAATCAGAAATTGATAACGGCAGAGGGCATAAAATAATTTCCGATGTGCCGGAAAGTATTGGTGGGAATGATTTAGGCCCAACCTCACTGGAAATCACATCAATGGGGCTTGGAGGCTGTATCACATCAATTTTTATGATGCTGGCGAAAAAGATGAGACTGACAATAAAAAAAGTTGAAGCCGAACTTGAAATCGAAAAATTAAAGACCAGTCCTACAATAACATCTGTCTTTATTTTAGTAAAAGTAAAATCAGATGAGCCCTTGGAGTTAGTTGAAAAATGCCTAAATCTAACAATGAAAACTTGTCCGGTTGGTATTTTGTTTGAAGATGCCGGAATTCCAATTGATTATGATTTGATTACTATTTAGTGCTTGCCCGAAAACGCCAATTTCTTCGTTATGCTTGTGCAAAAAATCAATGTAACATAATGGCCGATTAACAATTTTGCTTATATTAGTGAAGTATCTTATAAATCATCTCCTTAAACAAATCACCGTCAGATGTTGAAATGTTTTCAACCCCTTTTGATTTCAAATCATATTCTCGAAGACATGAAATGATTTTTGATAATTTCGTGATAGAATAATTTCTTGCACCAACTTGAAAATCGTTTACAAAAAAGGGATTGATTGATAATGCAGAGGCAATTTCATTTTTTGATTTATTTTTTAAATGATGATAAATCAGGATTTTAGAAAAGAATCCATATAAAATACTAATTACTTTTACGATAGGATTTTCCTTTAGATTGGAAGCGAAATAGTTAATAATTTGGTTTGCTTTTAAAATGTCTCTGCTACCCAATGCTTTTTGAAGTTCGAACACATTAAAATCCTTACTTATTCCAATATTTTTTTCGATGTGATCTTCGTTGATCTGGGTTTTTGGTGGAATATTAATAAAAAGTTTACTGATTTCGTTGGTTATTTTACTTAAATCGGTTCCAAGATATTGAGTTAAAAGAAGATTTCCTTTTGGGGTGATAGTGTAATCTTGTTTTCTTAAATATTCATTAATCCAGGCGGAAATTTGATTTTCATAGAGCTTTTTCGAATCAAAGAATACCCCAATTTGTGAAATTTTTTTTGCAAGAGATTTTCGCTTATCAAATTTTTTATACTTATAACAAAGAACCAAAATAGTAGATTTTAAGGGACTTTGAACATATGGAGCAAGTTCTTCAATTTTATTAACATCCTGAGCTTCTTTAATAATCACAAGCTGATAATTCGACATCATCGGAAAACGCTTTGCATAAGAAATGATGCTTGCAACATCAGTTTCCTTTCCGTAAACAATTGTTTGATTGAATTCTTTTTCGGTGTCGACTAATATTTTATTTTCGATAAACGAAGAAATTTCATCAATATAATAGGGTTCTTCACCGGTAAGAAAATAAACGGGATAATAAATTTTTTTTTGAAGGTCAGAAATTATTTGATCAAAAGTCATGTGTGAAATGATTTAATGATAGAATGCTACGTTAATTTAATTCTTCAATTTCATTTGTTAATATTTGAGTAACTGATTTTATCGGAGGCTGTTTCATCTTTTCAATGCACATTTTTTTCCGTCATATCTTTAATTTTAATTATTGCATTTCCCCAATATCCCATTCTCTCATTCTCCCATTCTCCCATTGCCTAATGATCGACTTCATAGTCAAAATACAGATGTTTTACAGTTTCGCCCTTATTGATTAACTGTTTTAATGATTCTATACCAATCTTCAAATGATCTTCAACAT
>CAZBSL010000342.1:0-2737 GCA_964494265.1 uncultured Bacteroidales bacterium | reverse complement strand
ACATGGAAGCATTTTTAGAACAATCAGTCAAACATCTTTACAAAAAATACACTACAGATATTGACAAACTTTGTATTGTTCTTCCAAATCGTAGGGCGGGACTGTTTTTTAAAAAATATCTTGCAAAAGAAATCTCAAAAAACATCTGGTCACCGGTGATTTATTCAATTGAAGACTTCATACTTAAATATTCAGGATACGAAAATATCGACAGAATTTCGTTACTTTTTGAGTTTTATAATACTCACAGAGAAATTGAAAAAGATAAAGCACTTTCGTTGGATGATTTTCTAAGTTGGGCACAAGTTTTATTACACGATTTCAACGAAATAGATCAATATCTTGTAGATCCTGAAAAAATATTCAAATACCTGACCGAAACAAAAGCCCTCGAAACATGGAACCTAAATCGAAGGCCCTTAAGCGAATTTGAAATAAAATATTTGAAGTTTTTTAATTCATTATTTGATTATTATCAAAATTTAAGAAACAGGCTTGTTTCTCAAAATCTTGTTTATCAGGGTTTAGCTTATCGATTATTTTCTGAAAACATTACATCAATCACAAAATCAATGAAATTTGCAAAAATTATTTTCATTGGTTTTAATGCTTTGACAACTGTTGAAGAAAAAATTATTAAGTATTTAAAAACAGAAGGAAAAGCTGAAGTATTGATTGATTCCGATAGCTATTATATTGAAAACAAACAACAGGAAGCCGGAAGATTTTTAAGAAAATATCCTGAAACTTTTAATGAAAATGAAATTCAGTGGAAAGCAAATTTTTTGGCTGAAGATGATAAAATAATTGAAATAATCGGTGTGCCAAAAGACGTTGGGCAGGTTAAAGCAGCCGGCCAAATATTACAGGATAACATTGGTCACATTAATCTTGAAAAAACTGCAATTGTTTTAAATGATGAAAATTTGTTGATACCCGTTTTAAATTCTATACCAAACGAAATCAATGAGTTTAATGTAACAATGGGCTTAGCTGCACAGCATACTCCTCTTTTTACACTTTTTGATGTTGTTTTCAATTTGCAACTGAATTCAACTAAGCTTTCTAAAATAAATACTAAAAACAATCAGCATTTTTTCGGAAAAGATGTTATAAAAATAATCCAACATCCTTTTATAAAAATCATTATTTCAGGAAATTCCAATTCAAACAAAAATGCTGCTGAAAAAATAATTTATGAGATTGGCAATTCAAATAAAATCTTTCTGAATAAAGAAAGCCTTAAAATGATTTTTGATAAACATGGGATTAAGGATGAATCTATTATGAAAGTTTTATTTAGCTTTTGGAAAGATGAACCATCAAAAGCTCTTTATTGCCTGTCATCTTTAATTGAGAAAATTAGAGATACCTTAATTGATGGGGATAATCATTCTTCAAAAGAAATTGAAATTGAATTTCTATTTCATTTCTCAAAAATCATTAAACGAATAAAAACTTTACAAGAGAAATATAAAAATATTGAACATGTAAAAACCTTGAGAAGTATTTTTAATCGAATTTCAAAATCCTCATCTATACCATTTTATGGAGAACCACTAAAGGGCCTCCAAATAATGGGTATGCTTGAAACCCGAGCAATTGATTTCGATAATTTAATTATGCTTTCGGTAAATGACGATATAATTCCTTCAGGTAAAAGCAGGAATTCTTTTATTCCCTTCGACTTAAAAAAAGAATTCAAACTACCGACATTTAAAGATCGCGATGCTGTTTTTGCTTATCATTTTTATCGTCTGTTACAAAGGGCTAAAAACATTTATTTACTTTATAATACTGAACCAGGGAATTTTGGAGGTGGAGATAAAAGCCGATTTTTAACACAAATATCCTTCGAATTACCTGAAATCAATAAGAATATAAAAATTAAAGAAAGATTTCTTTCGGCACCGATTAAGAATTTTCCTACTGAAAATGAAATTGTTGTTGAAAAAGATGAGGAGATAATGACAGCCTTATTGAAAAAAGCTTCTAATGGATTTTCACCAAGTTCATTAAATGCTTACCGCGATTGTAGTTTGCGATTTTATTTTCGCGAAATTATCGGGCTTTCCGAACTTGATGAACTTGAAGAAACAATTGATGCAGCTACACTTGGAACAGTTGTGCACGATGTTTTACAAACTCTTTTTGCCGATTATATTGATCTTGAAATTAAAGAAATAGATATTAAAGCAATGATTTCTAAGATCGAGGCCATAACCAACGAGTCATTTCAAAAACATTTTTCGGGAGGGAATATTCATTATGGAAAAAATCTTTTGATTGCTAAGGTTGCTGTTATTTTTATTAAAAGATTTCTTCAGCAGGAAACGAAAGTTTTAAAAACTATTAATTCAAAAAACCAACAATTAGTTATTAAATATCTTGAAAAAAACTTTGAAAGTTTTGTTGATATTGAATTAGGTAAAGAAAATCATCAACAAATAAAAGTAAAAGGAATTTGCGACCGAATTGATATGCATGGAGACACATGGAGAATAATTGATTATAAAACAGGGCAGGTTCAGCAAAACGAAATAAACATTAAAAGTTGGGAAGATTTTGATACCGAAAATAAGCATAATTTTAGTTTTCAATTGATGCTGTATGCTTATTTATTTTATGAAAATAATTCAGGAATTTTTAAAAATAATTCATATTCGTTAGAATCGGGAATTTTTTCATTTAGAAATACATCAAAAGGCTTGCTTAAAGTTGGAATGCCCGAAAAAGC
>CAZBSL010000341.1:0-2740 GCA_964494265.1 uncultured Bacteroidales bacterium | reverse complement strand
TGTTTGGAGCTTTACTACAAAGGATGAAATACTTTTGGGTGCTGATTTTGAGGCAGAACCATTGTCCGGCAATGCTCCACTTATTGTCCAATTTACTGATCTTTCAACAGATAATACTTCTTCATGGCAATGGGATTTTGACAACAACGGCACTATTGATTCCGAAGAGCAAAACCCCGAATGGACTTATAATGAACCCGGGATTTATGCAGTTTCATTAACAGTTAGTGATGGAACAAATGAAGATACTGAAACAAAAGAGGATTATATAGAGGTTACAGAGCCTTCTACCGGAGTAGAACCAACAGGTTCAGGTACAGAAGCAGACCCTTGGCAAATTGCCACATTAGATAATTTATTGTGGGTAAGTATAAATTCAAGTTCTTGGAGTTCTGTAAACTATTTTATCCAGATAGCAAATATAGATGCAACGGATACCGAGAACTGGAATGGTGGAGAAGGTTTTTCTCCTATAGGAAATAATCCTGTTAACTTCCAGGGAAACTATGATGGTCAAAACTACAGTATTAATGGTTTATACATAAATCGCCCAACTGCTTATGATCAGGGATTATTTGGTTATTCAGCCGGTTTAATTGAAAATGTAAACCTGACAAATGTTAATATAACAGGTTTTGATGGTGTTGGCGCTTTGGTAGGGGTTAGTTCTGTTACAACTGTCAGCCACTGTACAAGTTCAGGTTATGTAACAGGAACAGAAAACAGGATTGGAGGCCTGGCAGGAGAATCCAATGGAGGATGGACTCAGGGTTATGTAACTGACTGTCATAGTTCCTGTCACGTAACAGGAGTAGATAATGTCGGAGGGCTTGTTGGGCAAAGTTCTCGTTCAACTATAAGTTATTGCTCAGGCTCCGGTAGTGTTAGTGGGAGCGAGAAAGTTGGGGGTTTAGTAGGGATGTCAACCAATTCAGCCTCTATCACCAATAGTTTTAGTATGGGAAGCGTAAGCGGTAGTAGCAACAATATTGGTGGCTTAGCCGGTAGTTGTAATGTAACTGCCGTGAACAATTGTTACTCCAGGAGCAGTGTGAATGGCGTTTCTCATGTTGCAGGCCTCGTAGGGTATGCTGGTGAAACCAATATCTGGGACTGCTACAGCACCGGTATTGTCGCAGGAACAGGTTCTTACGTTGGTGGTCTAGTTGGGGAAATCTATTGGTTTGCCAGTGTTGACAATTCTTTCTGGGATTATGAAGCATCAGGGATAATGTCGAGCCCATATGGAGGAACTGGAAAAACAACTGCAGAAATGCAGGATGTGGCAACTTTTACAAATGAGGCTACATCTGGTTTATTCTGGGCATGGGATTTTGTGGGTAACCCAAATGGAGATACAGGCAATGATGACTATTGGAATATTGATGGTTTCAACAATGATGGCTACCCTTATTTAAGCTATCAATACTCTTCACCTCTGCATGCTGACTTTTCTGCTTCCAATACAACAATTTCCCTGGGTGACAATATCCATTTTACCGATCTTAGTACAGGAAGCCCAACAACATGGGAATGGGATTTTCAAAATGATGGTACGATTGACAGCTATGACCAAAATCCTAATTGGATTTATGCTGTGTCTGGTATTTATACTGTTTCCTTACGTGTCTCTGATGGGATATATTACAATTTCTCAAATAAAAATGATTACATTATTGTTGTTGATTGTAATCCGACAATGGCATTTTCACCTAATCCTTTAGATTTTGGTGTTAATGAAATTGCCCCTGTTCAGGATACGCTCTCAAGCTGGTTAAAAAACACAAGCAATTGCCAATTATACATCAACAGCCTTTTTGGTTTGCAACCACCCTTAAGTTATGATACAACAGGCCTGTCGTCAGCTTCAATAATGCCAGGCGATTCCATTGAAATACAAATAATACTCAATAAAGATTTTGCAGCAGGAACTTATACCGATACCCTGATTGCATCCAATAGTACCAGCCAAAATATTGATCTTGAAGACGGGCTTGTGGCCTGGTATCCTTTTAACGGAAATGCCAACGATGAAAGTGGAAACGGACATAATGGACAGATCAGTGGTGATCCACAATCAGTAAACGACCGCTTTGGAAATAATAACTCAGCCTATGATTTTGATGGGAATGGAGATTTTATTACTGCCGGGAATTGGTTTACATATCAGGATTTCACTATTTCGGTTTGGGTAAAACAGGATGGTCTTAACAGTAATTATGTTGACATTATTGATAATAATCATGGCTATGATAACTGGGCTATACAATACAACTATGACATAGACACTTATGTTTTTTATGTTGCTCCACTTGGGGCAACTGCATTTACCCTTCCTAATAGTCAATGGAAACATCTTGTTTGTATCAAGGACGGGGTTTCACTTAAAACATATATGAATGGCATTTTACAGGATGAATTTACTGCTACATCCCCAACAATAAACTATAGCAATCCTTATCTTAACATTGCACGCTGGGGTGGTGGGGACAGGTATTTTAATGGAAAGATTGACGATATTAGGATGTACGATCGCGGGCTGACAGAAGATGAGGTTGAAGCACTCTATAACGAAAACAATGGGATTGAAGGATATCCACAACTTATTGTTCAAGCAGAGTTGGAATATCCTGTTTTAATTGCTGATTTCGAGGCAGACAATGTAAGTGTTAATTTGGGTGAAGAAATTCAATTCACCGATCTTTCAAGCGGCAACCCAACAAGCTGGCAATGGGATTTC
>CAZBSL010000340.1:0-2750 GCA_964494265.1 uncultured Bacteroidales bacterium | reverse complement strand
TGTACAGCTTCTGAAATATTTTGAATTAAATTTGAATTTTTTTCAAGAATATTCCCGACTACAACAATATCAGCACCGGCTTCAGCAATTTCTTTTGCTTTTTCGGGAGTTCTGATACCTCCCCCAATTATTAGTGGGACTGAAATATTATTTTTTACGCTTTCAATCATTTTGTTAGATATTGTTGATTTTGCCCCACTTCCGGCATCCATATAAATTAGTTTCAAACCAAGCATTTCTCCTGCCACTGCAGTGCATAAAGCAATATCGTTTTTATCAGAAGGAATTGGGATAGAATTACTCATATATGAAGCTGTTGTAGTTTTTCCGCTATCAATCAACATATAGCCGGTAGGAATGACTTCAAGTTTGTTTAACTTCAGATATGGGGCGGCAATTACATGCCGGCCAATAAGCATTTCGGCATTACGACCAGATATTAATGATAAAAACAATAAAGCATCAGCCTTTCTGCTCATTTGAAGTGTGTTTCCCGGGAATAAAACAACTGGGATTGAACTGTTCTTTTTAAGCAATGAAATGCAACGATCGAAGAAATCGTTAGTTAATAAACTTCCGCCAACGAAAAAATAATCGACATTTGAATTTTCAGATTCTCTGATAAGAGATAAAAGTTCATCATCGCTTGGTTTATCAGGATCAATCAAAACTGCAAATTGTTTCTTCCCTTCTTTGACTTTTTTTTCTATTATTGAAAATATTTTCATTGAGAATATACTTTTTCACAAAAATAGAAATATATTCTTAACAGAACTATTTTTAGATTTTCAAAATAATCCAAAAAAAAAGCTGCCGGAAAATAATTATTTTCCGGCAGCAACTCTAAAGAATTAATAATTGGATTTTAAAAAGAATTATTCAATGATAATTAATCGGTTATTGATTTCATTATCACCATATATTTTAATAATATAAACACCTTTATTAAAGCCTTCAGTATTTATATCAATAATTTTATTATTGATAATTCTGTCATACATTATATGTCCGATTGAATTTATAATCATAATTCGATTCATATTTGATTCGGATTGGACATTGATTTTATCCTTAGCCGGATTAGGAAATATGATAACATTATTGTTTTCAATTTCTATAGACAATTTGTTAATATTATAAATACTGTATAAAGCATCTTCGGAAGGATAAACTTGCTTCATATAAGCTTCACCAAAAGGATCTGCCATTGAAGATTCAAAAGGAACCAATGATTGAGTAGATGAATCCCAAATTTTAAGAGTTATTTGATTTCCTGAAGTATAGCCTCGGCCTTTAAATATTTCACTAAACATCGAAAGTTCGTTTTCAAAAGCATTCGTAGAATTTATTTTTAAAGCGCCTATCATACAATCATTATCAAAGGCTGCAACTTCATCACCAATCTCTAAACCATTAATGAATATTGTGAAAACAGAATCGGCAGCATTTCCTCCATCAAAATTGAAATAATTACATAATAACCTATCAACTCTTGAAGATTTCTTTCCTGCCGAGGGATAAGTTAAAATTGCATTTGAAGTATATTTAATCAAATATCCCTCGCTCGGAATGCAATTTCCTATTCCATTAACCCAATTTGGGCCAATTTTTCGCAACATCGCACCTACCGAATTTCTTACATAAGCTAAATTTTCATCAATTATAGAAGAAAAAGCGTCGAAAGCATCGATTTCATTATCAGGTAAATAGCTGACAAACTGAAATCCCGGTGAAACACCAATAGGAGTTGAAGGTGAGATCAGGTTCCCATCAATGGTAAATTGACCTGTTCCGCTTGTTTTAATCAGGTAACCTTCGGTTCCAATCCAATTGCCAATTCCGTTTATCCAATTTGGCCCGATTTTTCTCAGCATTGCACCTTCCGAATTTCTAATATAATTAAGATCTTCATTAATTATTTCTTCAGCAACAATAGTAATATCCGGATCAACCGGATTAATTCTTCCCGATACAAACTGAAAACCGGGGCTTATGTTAATTGTTTGAGTTTCTCCACTGTTAAGAAAAGGAACATAACTAAAAGAAACCAAATTACAAGCAACAATCAGATGTGGATTAAATCCAGCATCACAATCGGAACAAGTAACTCCCGTAACACAATCGGGATGATTCGGATGACAAAAATCTACATAGTCTTCATCAAAAACATAACCCAATTCAATACTTCCTCCACTAACATATTGGGTCATATTATAATCAAACCAAGGGGCAATTGATCCGGGACACCAGCCGGCACGATTATGATACCATGTTCCGTTTTGAGGTTGACAACCATCGGGATTAGGATTACAAATCTGCCAATTATGTTGTTCAAAAGTTTGTTCGCCATTAACCCAAATATGATGAGTGTCATCATGAAATTCGGCTGCATTGCCAGTATTTAAGTCTCCCCATCCGTGGCCAGAAGATACCAATTTAAGCACGGAAGCTTCAGTATTTGGGGCAAAAGTATGGTTATAGTTTTCAACAGGTTGTAAGTTTGCATAATCACCAAACTGATAGGTTTCATGCCAAATAATATCAATTTTGCTATAATTGAATTCCGGTGAACCTTCATTAAAATTTAAAGTCAAAGAATAAAGATATCCATTATCTAAAGTAGCACAATTAACACGAAAAGAGACTTTTCCCTGTAAAATTGACATATAATCGGTTAAATCAATATCATGAGAACATGGAACACCGTAAGGCGTAATATATCTTATAATTTCTATCCATTTTCCATCATG
>CAZBSL010000339.1:0-2753 GCA_964494265.1 uncultured Bacteroidales bacterium | reverse complement strand
AAGCTATTATGTTTAAAAAAGTACTAATCGTTTTAATTATCTCAGCATTCATTCCTTTTAAAATGAATGCTGAATGGGTATCCTTGGATAAAAATAAAGTATCTAACAACCCTCCACAAGTTACACTAATCAGTAATGATGACAACAGCACTGTAATTAAGATTGAGATTTCGGGATTCAATGTAAAAGAACTTTTTACAGATGGAAAAACTTACCAGGCTGTCGATTTAATGACAGAAAGTGTTACAACTGAACCAGGCCTTCCTGAATTGTCATACATTGCGAAAGTATTGGCAATCCCTGATCAGTCAGGTGTTAGTATTGAAGTTTTGGAAACAGGAAATATTCAAACTTTTAAGAATATTTATTTACCTCCTGCACGCACAAGTTGGATTGAAGGGCATCCTGAAACACCATACTTAGAAAATCCTGAAGCATATAATTCATCAGGACCATATCCAAAAGAATTTGCCAGTGTTGACAATCCATCAATTTATCGTGATTTTCGTATTGCCCGTGTTTCTGTTTTTCCGATACGTTATTTTCCTGCAAAAAACGAAATTGAAGTTGCTTCTTCAATTACAATTCGTGTGAACTATGGTTCAGGAGAAGTCGTAAATCCGAAAACCAATGCAAGCAGAGCTATAAGTCCATCATTTGGGAAAATTTACAGAAACTTAATTTATAATTACCAGGAGGTTTTAGACGGACGCTATGGCGGTACTGAAGATGGCCGTGAGGTAATGTTATGTATAATGCCGGATGAATTCGTTGAAAGTTTTCAAATTTATGCTGATTGGAATCGTCAAAGTGGTACTGATATTCATATTACCAAATTTAGTGATATTGGTGCTAATTCCAGTAATCCCGACATTATTAAAGATCATATAAGCGATGCTTATAATAATTGGGAACATCCGCCTACTTATGTTTTAATGGTCGGTGACAAAGGCGTTTTTCCTACAAAGACCATAACTATGGATGGTTGGACTTTTGCTAACGAGAGTTACTTTGTTGAAATTGACGGTAACGACTTTTTCCCCGATTTATTTATAGGCCGTTTTACAAATCAGGGTGAGTTACGTTTACAGATTATGATTTATAAATATTTGTTATACGAAAAAACTCCTTATATAGAAGAAACCGATTGGTATCTGAAAGGAGTTTGTTGTTCAAATAATGCATATCAATCCCAAGTTGATACTAAACGATTTGCTGCAAAAGTTATGATGGAGGATGGAAATTTTATTTCCGTTGATACTTTAATGAGTGATGGTAGTCCCTGGGAAGATGATGAATGCTCAATGGGTGTAGAAGATATTATGGCTGTACTGGATGATGGACGAAGTTGGTTGAATTATAGGGGAGAAGGATGGACTTCCGGTTGGAATGCTAATTGCTATCACTTCTATAAATCAGATGTATATGACTTAGTGAATGGCCGTAAAATGCCTTTTGTAACAAGTATTGGCTGTGGTGTTGCTATGTTTGATTCCGGCACAGATAATTGCTTCGGTGAAGGATGGGTCCAAATGGGTGATTTTGATAATCCCGGGGGTGGAGTTGCTTTTATCGGTCCTACTACAAACACTCATACTACTTATAATAATAAGCTTGATATGGGAATTTATATTGGGATGTTCCAGAATGGATTGGATACTCCGGGTCAGGCACTTTTGGCCGGGAGAAATTATTTGTATGAAGTTTATGGAACAGACCCCTACGTTGAATATCATTTTAAAGTATATTGTGTTTTAGGTGATCCCAGCCTGCATATTTGGAAAGATATTCCGCAAGAAGTGAATATTGATTTTCCCGATACAATTCAGGTTGGTTTAAATCATCTCGAAATGGAAATTACATTTGATGCCTCAGGATTGCCTGTTGAAAACGCAGAACTTTGCTTAGTCGGGGATGAGTTTTTTGGAACATATATCAGCAACGAGAATGGTATGGTAATTATTGATATTGCCCCAGAAGTTGAGGAAATATTAACTTTAACGGTTCGCGGAGGAAATGTTTATCCTCTTCAGGATACTATGGTAGTAGCCCTGGCTACATCTCAGAATCTTCAATTAAATCTGGGCTATCAGTTCATTTCATCGAATCGCACACCCCAAAATCCCGACATGTTGGTAGTTTTGAATAATAATCTAAATGATAAACTTGATTTTGTTAGAAACTCTGAAGGTAATATGTTTAGAAAAATTGGCCCGACTTGGGTAAACGGCATAGGGGATTGGATAAGTACCGAAGGATATTTGTTTAAAATGAATGAATCTGATGTTTTAATAATTACCGGAGATGCAGTTAATCCTCAAACTCCAATTGAATTGAATGCAGGTTTTCAGTTTGTCAGCTATTTACCAAATGAAGCATTAAATGCTTTGGATGCATATAGCAGTATTTTAAATGATAACCTTGATTTTATAAGAAATTCAAATGGTAATGTATTAAGGAAAATCGGCCCGAATTGGGTAAATGGCATCGGTGATGTTTATCCCGGTGAAGGTTTATTAATCAATATGGTTTCCGACGATATTTTAATTTATAATACTTCTGATAATACAAAAAACATTTCTAAAGGAAAATCGACTCCTGCTCACTTCAATTTCGAAGGAGGTAATCCGGCCGATCCTGTTTATACTTTATATGTTTCAGGACTTGAAATAGGAGACGAAGTGGCAGCTTTTGATGGCGATAGAATGATAGGATCAATGAAAATATCATCAAATTATGTTTTTGATAATGAA
>CAZBSL010000338.1:0-2755 GCA_964494265.1 uncultured Bacteroidales bacterium | reverse complement strand
ACAGGATAATTTTTAGTGGAAATTACAAAACTGGAATAATTATCTGTCAACAGATTAGAAAAAATATATGTGTCTTTCCTGATCGCATTATAATATATCAGAGCGTCTTCAGAATTTTCAAAATTCCCAACCGTAATAAGATGGTGATCCTTATCAAGTAAAATACTGTTTATGGTTAAATCTTTAAGACTAAAATGCTTACCGTTAAAATCAGATATCCTGACTTTCACAGCATTTATATTTACTTCCATACCATTTACAATCAGAACAAATAAATGTACTTCCTTAGGTTCGTAAATATATAATTCGTTGGCTTGCTTTTCTTCCTGTGTAATATCATCTTCCGTAATTTGGGGGCCTTCGATATATTCTAAAAGATCTTTTGCTAATGGCGTAACTTCAGTATCGGGGAATGTATCGATTAGCTGTTTCAATTGAGATGTTAAAGAATCAACTATATCGACTTTTCCAATAGATAATGCTTTCAGATACTTAAACTTAGCCAATATTTCTTTTGGTTCATTATACACAGCGAAAGCATCATCAGAGTTGTTTATAACTAAATAATAATCACCATCTTTATAGGCTGAATAGGTTTCGTCGTATAATACAAGTGCTTTGTTTTTTTCGGCTTCAAGTTCTTTATAATAATTGGGGTCGATAATGATTTTTGCGTAATCGCTATCTGGAAATTTCTCAATTAATAGATTTTTGTAAAATTCTACTTTCGTTTGATTTCCTATTTTTTCATATAGTTTATACAAATTATAATATGTTAGAAGTAGAAAATCATTTTCTGGGTATTCATCAAGCAGTTTTTCATAGGAATTTATAGCTTCAAAAAAGTCTTCAAGTCCTTGATCATATAATCTACCGAGTTGAAAATATGAATTGGCTATCTTTTCATCCGAAACAATTATCTGTTCCTCGGTAAGAGGGATATATTGTAAATAAGTGTCTCTCTTGAGCGGATCGGTCGATACTACTGCCACACTATCGCTACTTAGACTATCGAGGGGTGTAAGTTCTTCATCATCACCGAATGATGTTACTCGCTTATTGCTAAGTATCCATAAATCCTCTAATTTTCTTCGACCCCATTTTTTGTTAAATTCTGTTAAGCCGAAACTTAAGGTTGTTGGGTTATAGAAATACCATGCACCTGATTTTTGCCCTTCTCTCCTTGAGAAATCATTTGTTCGGGCAAATGATTGATCTTGTTGTATTCTTTGCTCTTCTTCTCGCCGTTTTTGTTCTTCAAGGGCAACTTGGGCAATTAATTTATCAATAACAGCATTTCTATCTTCCTCACTCATGGATGCAAGATTTTGCAAGCTGTCTTCTAACTGAATAACAATAAGATTTTCAACTATTTCGGATAATATCTTTGTTTTAGCTTCAATAGTTTCATAGTTAGGATAATCCTCCGGTAAAAATTGCATCGCAGTATCATAATATGCCTGTGCATTTTCATATTCGGGTACATCAAAATATAGTTGAGCTAAAGTTAAGGCTGAACTTGCTTTTTGAAAATTATTATTAACACTAGTGCTCACCGAAAGAACTAAGTAATTAATTGCGAGAGTATCATTATTTTTCTTTAATTCAACTTCCGCTAATACGTAATAAATTTGATCACGGTAATCTTCGTTTTTCGGATCTTTCAACATTTTGTTTAATGTTTTAACAATAAGCTTGCTATTGCCGGATCCGGATTCAAAACATTTTGCCAGATTTATTTTTGCCTGAAATGCTAAGTCATAATCAGGATTTCGCTTGAATACTTCTTTATATAATAATGAAGCTTCGGTCAAATCATTTTCTTTCTCATAAATCTGGGCAAGGATAAATTTAAGTCGAGTAACTAATTGTTTTTTCGTATTTAAATCAATTCCATCGTACAGGTATGCCATTGCCGAGGAATAATTTTCCTGAAGTATATAAAAATTTGCATAAACCAAAGGGAAGTCCTTAATAACCGAATTTGTCATATCGTCTTTTCCCATTTTGCTTTTTATCAGATCAAGATATGATTGAGCTTTCTCAAATTCTTCCATTTGTATAAATGTGCGGGCAAGCCACAGCATGGCTTCATATTTTACAGTTTCCTTATCATAATCATTAATTATGAATTTAAAAGTTCTGCGAGCATTTGAAAATTCTTTTTTATAAAAATATGATTTACCAATCAGCATATAACAATCGTCTATCCAGCGGTTATATTCTTTTTTATGAAAATACAACGAATGCCTTTGAATCATAATCGAAGCTTTTTTGATTGCAATATCCATGTATTGGTTCAAACTTGAGGCATCTTCTTTTGTTCCATAATTTGTTACGGGAAGAACTTTATGGAAATTATATTTTGCATTTTTTTCCAGTTCACGAACTCCTTGCTTGAATTTTTCGTTGCCATTCCAATACCCGTTATAATGGCAGGTCAGGTTGTGATAAACCCTTCGCGTAAAACTGTTCTTTTTTGTTGAACATGAAAACAATAAGCTCAAGGCAATTAGAATTACAATTGGCCTAAAAAATTTATATGATATCTTATGATTCAAATTTTTGCAACTTTGATTTTATTAACTCTAATTTTACAAAATTATTTTATTTTTTTGAATAAGAGAGGTTTTTTATTTAGTGTTTATCCATAAGCTTAAATAGTACCCGAATTTCACTAATCAACACTAAATTAATATGTGAAATTCCTTGTAAAATATTTCATCTTTAAATGAATTTATTTTTTTGACAAATA
>CAZBSL010000337.1:0-2772 GCA_964494265.1 uncultured Bacteroidales bacterium | reverse complement strand
AGTTTTTTTCATGTTTTTAAGTTTTAATGAATGTTTTAATTTTTATATTGTAAAATTACTAAATATTTTGATGCTGTTATTGTTTTTTAATTATTAAATGTGAAAATGAGCGAATGATTGGATGATATAATATTATTTTTTGATTTTATTTTTTGCATCCTGTTTTATTTTATCAGCTTTTTTTCTTGCTTTTTCCATAATTTTATTTGTTTGCTTTTTGGCTTCATTAACAAAACCTTCAGCGGTTTTTTCAGCTTGTTCAACAAGTTTCTCGGCAACCTTTTTTGCTGCTACTTCGGCTATAAATCCTTTCTTTTTCCCTTCGGCTTTAAGTTTATCGGCTTGCTTTGAGGCTTCGGTTTTGGCTTTGTTTGCAGTCCGCTGAGCCTCTTTCATAATTTTATCGCTTTGCTCCTGAGCCGCTTTTAAAATTTCATCAGCTTGCCGGTTAGCTTGTTTAAGAATTTTATCTGCTTCTTTCTTTGCCAGTTTTTCAAGTTCTTTTTTCTTTTTCTTCAGTTCTTCGGCTGCTTTTTTCTTTAAGTCCTCAATTGTATTTCCCGGCTGATCAGATATTCCGGGAGTTACTTTTGGATTAGTAACAGTTCCTCTTATTTTTAAATTCATATCTATCATATCGCCTAAACTAAAATTAGCTCCTTTTTTGTTTGCCTCCGAAACAAGATTATTTAAAACTGAATTTGCTTTACTTCCTAATTCTTGTCTTGGTATTTTTAATTTTAACAAATAGTCGATATTTTGTTCAAAGGAAGTCCAACCTCCAAGGTTTGCTTGTATTTTATTAATTTTAAAATCAAAAGGTTTGACAATGAGTTTTCCATCTATGAATTCAAACGAAAGGTCGGTTTTATCAATAGTAATATTTTTAAATTTATCCATTTTCAAAGCTTCGGAAATTTTGTTTAGAGAATTTGATCCGTCAACCACAATTTTTGAAGTTTTAAAATTACCGCTACCGGTCATTGTGGAATAATCAGGCATCATTTGTTTATCCAATTTACTTTTTAGCTTCATTTTGCATGAGAATTTTCCCTGAGCCCGCTCTGCAATAGGAACAAATTTCTGCATTGTAAGAAAAGTCTTAGCAGATTTTTTAATATTAAATTCCTTAATATTAAAATTAAAGTCGATTTCGGCTTCATCATTTTTGGGAGTGCTGTAAGAACCATTTAATGTCATGTTTCCTTCAAGCAAATCCATTTTAAGGTTTTTCAAGCTTACTTTTTTGTTTTTTATTTCAATTTTACCTGTAACATTGGTCATTGAAATATTATCGTAAATAAGCTTTTTGAATTCCGAATTTAAAACAAAATCAATGTTTTGTGGGACTTCAATTATTGAAAGTTCATAATCAGATTCCGCGCTTGCACCGGTGCCTGAAATTGTATCCGAAATTTCTTCGGCCATAAGTTCGTTTAAATCAACATTTAAGGAATTCGTATTAAGGTTTCCCTTGAGAGTTTTGTTTTTGAAAATATAAGCCAAATAATCATTGATTTTTCCATGAGCTTTAAAATCGCTTTTCCCAATTCTTGAATTAAAAGAAACAAGGTCGAGATAAGCCGGTGAAAAATTCACTTGTGCATTTCTTATCAAAATTGTTTTTGAAACTTCGGGAGTATTGTAGTTAACATTTTTTACAACGAGCGAACCATAGGAGTTAAAGTTTTCATAATCTTCTTTTTCGATAGAAGATAATTTTCCGTCAACATGAATATCGGCAATAAAAAACCCCGATAATTTATCAATTTCTTCAATCGGGTAAATTTCTTTTACACTCGATAAATCAATAGTTCCTTTAATGTGCCCGTCGATATCGGGATCGCTTTCAGGAGTTTTCAGTTTTAATTTTATATCAACAGGATTGCCGGCAATATCGAAATGAAATTTAGAAATATCGATTTCAGTATTATCGTAATTCCCGCCACGATTGATAATTTTTGCATTTAAAGCAATTTTATCAACGGGTTTCGGCAAATCGGGATATTTAAACATTGCATCCTTAATCTCGATATTTACACCAAAAGCAGGCATGGAATTATCATTATAAATTCCTTTTACGTATCCGTCGAGTGCGAGATTTCCTTCAGTTTCAATTGAGGCAAAATCTTTTGAATAAATTGCCGGAATAAGTGAGAGAAAGCTTTTAAAATTATTTTTTGACACTCCAAAGGTTAACAATAAATTAATGTCATCGTTGGTCATAGCTACCGAACCATCAAAACTCAAAAAGAGATCGTTGATTTGAGCCTGATTTTTTTTGAAAGTATAAATTGAATTTTTTAAATCGGCATCAAAATTTGCCATTAAGTTGATTGCTGAATTATTTAAGTAATTGATTCCACCATACTTCAATGTAAATTGATCAATTTTGGAATTTGTATAGAGTGAAGTGAAATCTTCGGTGAGGTTGCCGTTAAGCTGATGGGTAATTCCTTTGGCTTTAACATAAACGCCAAGGCTTTCATCATCGTAAATTATTTCTGAGTGCTTTATAATAAGCTCTTTCAATAATAATTTGAATGAGGAAGAAGCTTCAGAAGCTGTTTCATCTTCTGAAACTGCTGCCGTTTCCGGCTTCTCAATATCCCAATTGGCTTTTTCGTTTTTCAATACTTTTAAATAGACTTTTGCATCCTCAATTTTTATTGAACTAACTTCATATTCATCTCCACTAAAAACACTTGCAAGGTCGAGCGACAGAAACATTGAATTAATTTGTGCAAGGGTGTCGTTTTTAAATTCATCAAC
>CAZBSL010000336.1:0-2772 GCA_964494265.1 uncultured Bacteroidales bacterium | reverse complement strand
TAAATATTTCTCAAGATATTGAAATAACAAATAACGGAACTTGGGATAATTACGGGATTGAACTTACCGGAACAAGCGACCAGCATATTTCTTGTTTGGGCGATAGTTCATTTTCTGTACAATATTTCAATGGTAACAATTCTCGCGGAAATATCTATTTCGATACAGATATAGAATTTGTAGGAACGACTTTAGATTTGAAAGATGATAATTTGGTTCTTCAAACAGGGAATACTCTTACTTTGACAGGCGGGAATTTACGGAACGGAACAGTAGCGGTCAACAATGCATCTATAAATATGACAAATAATGCATATTTACAAAACGTAGATATTGAAAATGCGAAATTTATGGGGAATTGCGAAATCCAAGGCAATGATGTTAATTTTAACGGCACAACGACAATAAACGGAACTTTACGTAACGGAAACGCATATGGTAATTATCCGACACTTACAATCAATGGAGATATTGTAAATAATGGGACAATAAGCAATTATGGTAGCAAACAATTATTTATTGATATTCCAATTGATATAAATATAATAAATAATGGAATTTGGCAAAATTATGATATTGAACTTACCGGAACCAGCGATCAGCATTTTTCTTGTTTGGGCGATAGTGCATTTGCTATAACATATTTCAAAGGAAACAATTCTCGTGGAAATATCTATTTTGACACGGATATTGAGTTTGTCGGGACTGATGTTAATTTGTACGAGGATAATCTTGTACTGCAAACAGGCAATACATTGACATTAAAAGGCGGACTACTGCAGAACGGAAGTGTAACAGCTAACAATGCATCTATAAATATGACAAATAATGCATATCTACAAAACGTAGATATTGAAAATGTGGAATTTATGGGGAATTGCGAAATTCAAGGCAATGAAGTTAACTTTAACGGAACAACGACAATAAGCGGAACTTTGCGGAACAGAAACGCATATGGTAATTATCCGACACTTACAATCAATGGAGATATTGTAAATAATGGGACAATAAGCAATTATGGTAGCAAACAATTATTTATTGATATTCCAATTGATATAAATATAATAAATAATGGAATTTGGCAAAATTATGATATTGAACTTACCGGAACCAGCGATCAGCATTTTTCTTGTTTGGGCGATAGTGCATTTGCTATAACATATTTCAAAGGAAACAATTCTCGTGGAAATATCTATTTTGACATGGATATTGAGTTTGTCGGGACTGATGTTAATTTGTACCAGGATAATCTTGTACTGCAAACAGGCAATACATTGACATTAACAGGCGGACTACTGCAGAACGGAAGTGTAACAGCTAATAATGCATCTATAAATATGACAAATGCTGCATATTTGCAAAATATTTCTATTGAAAATGCGGAATTTATGGGTAATTGCGAAATTCAAGGCTATGATATTAATTTTACCGGAACAACGACAATAAGCGGAACTTTAAGGAACAGAAATGTTTATGGTAATTATCCGACACTTACAATCAGCGGTGACATTGTAAATAATGGGACAATAAGTAATTATGGAAGCTATAATTTAACTATTAATATTACCGGAGATGCCATATGCAACGGTTCCTGGTCTAATATCAAAACTACTTTTAACGGTGATTCAAACCAGACAATTTCATTACAAAACAGTAATTACCTTACAGGAGATGTTCGATTTATTTCCGATATTACAGGCACAAGCTACCAATGGAATTTCAACTCTGAACCTTTAAATAGCCCGGATTTTGCCGGTGAAACATCTGTTGAACTGGACTGGAATGTTCCTGTTTCATCAGATTACGCAGGAATTTATAACTGTAATGTCAGCAGCAAAACTCTTTCCAGAAATATTATCGTAACAGAATCAATTTTGGCAAACTTTGAGGCCACACCCTTAACGGGCACTATTCCGTTAAATGTTCAATTTACCGATTTATCTATCGGTGAGATTACTACCTGGCAATGGGATTTCCAAAACGATGGCACTATTGATTCCGAAGAACAAAACCCCGAATGGACTTATAATGAACCCGGTATTTATGCAGTTTCATTAACAGTTAGTGATGGAACAGATGAGGATACTGAAACAAAAGAGGATTACATTACAGTTATGGAACCTGTTCAAGCTGATTTTTCCGCTGATCCTATCGAAGGCATTGCTCCATTGATTGTGCAGTTTTCTGATCTTTCAACCGGTAATCCAATAAGCTGGCAATGGGATTTCAATAATGATGGAAGCATTGATTCCGAAGAACAAAACCCTGAATGGATCTATAATGAGCCCGGAATTTATTCCGTATCACTAACAATTAGTGATGGAACAAATGAAGATACTGAAACAAAAGAGGATTACATTACAGTTCTGGCACCGATGCAAGCTGATTTTTCTGCTGATCCTGTCCTAGGCATTGCTCCATTGATTGTGCTGTTTTCTGATCTTTCAACTGGTAATCCAACAACTTGGCAATGGGATTTCAATAATGATGGAAGCATTGATTCCGAAGAACAAAACCCTGAATGGATCTATAATGAGCCCGGAATTTATTCCGTATCACTAACAATTAGTGATGGAACAAATGAAGATACTGAAACAAAAGAGGATTACATTACAGTTCTGGCACCGATGCAAGCTGATTTTTCTGCTGATCCTGTCCTAGGCATTGCTCCATTGATTGTGCTGTTTTCTGATCTTTCAACTGGTAATCCAACAACTTGGCAATGGGATTTCGATAATGATGGAAGTATTGATTCCGAAGAGCAAAATCCTG
>CAZBSL010000335.1:0-2797 GCA_964494265.1 uncultured Bacteroidales bacterium | reverse complement strand
ACGGATATCACGTATCCATATATATCCAAGTTTGGGATGTTTGAAACGATATTCAATAGTTGGTGAAAAACCTTCAATTTTTTTTAACAACAGATTTTTAATATGTGTATTGATTTTTTTTATATCATCGGGATGGATTCTTGAAATAGTATGTTTAAATCCTTTGGATTTGAATTCTTCAATAGAATATCCAAATATTTTTTCAACTGAGGGGCTTAAATAGTCATAAGTTCCTGTTTGCAAATTAAGATTATAAATCGTCATTGCTGAATTATCAAGAACATAGCGAAATTTTTTCTCACTTTCTTTCAATAATTTCTCTACTCGTTTTTGCTCAGTAACATCTAAGGCCGTGAAAGTTACGCCTTTTGAATAGTCGCTGAGATCAATCGGTGTAGATGAAAGCAAAATATCAATAATCGATTTGTCCTTTTTCTGAAATTGAGTTTCAACAATACCTACTCCCTGTTCGGCAATCTGTTGGTATTTCTCTTTGCCGACAAAATTATATTCTTCTTTAGATGGGTAAAGTATTAAAGAATTTTTTCCTATAAGTTCTTCTTTAGTATAGCCAGTTATTTCACAAAATCTGGAATTCACATCAACAATCACCCTATCTTTTACAATACCAATGCCTGCACGAGCTGCCCGAAAAATACTATATATTTTGTCTTCACTGTTTATCAGGGCTTCTCTTGCTTGATTGTGTTCTGTTTTTGACTTTTCGAATTTGGCAATTTCAGCTTTTAATATATCTATCTTTTCTATAAGCTGTTCTTTAGTCTTATTCACAAGATTTCCCATATTACAATTAATTGTTATGCTTCATTTGAATAGCACATATTGAATTTTATAGTTATTAGATATATTACAATTTTTTTTAAAAATTAGTTTTTTACCCCATTATTCATCTCCCCAAATTAAAATGTTTCTCAATTATGTCCAATAGTGCATCTTTTTTAATCGGTTTCGAGATATAATCATTGCATCCTGCTTCAATTGCTTTCTCACGGTCACCCCTCAGGGCATAAGCTGTTTGTGCAATAATTACAACATCTTTGTTGAATTCACGGATTTTACGTGTAGCATCATAGCCGCTCATTCCCGGCATTCTGATATCCATAAGAATAATATCTA
The DNA here is from genome assembly GCA_964494265.1 of uncultured Bacteroidales bacterium. Taxonomy (GTDB): domain Bacteria; phylum Bacteroidota; class Bacteroidia; order Bacteroidales; family JAEINX01; genus JAEINX01. The sequence goes on along the minus strand of CAZBSL010000335.1, from coordinate 1,660 downwards.
TGTCAGTATTGGCTCGGCATATTTCAACAGTTTCATTACCGGTTTTTGAATGTAAAATTTCTTTACTGAATTTTTTGACGATAATGCTGAGGTGGGTATCAGAGAAGTCATCATCTTCGGCAATAAGTATCTTCAGTTTATTGAATAGATTATTTTTCTTTGGCAATGAGCCTTCATTTATATCAGAGTTTTTTTCTTCTACTTTCATGGATTTTGGAAGAGTAAAATAAAACCGGCTTCCTTGCCCTATTTCACTTTCAACACCAACTTGTCCACCGAGTTTTTCGATGATGCGTTGCACAATGGAAAGGCCCAGGCCATGCCCTTCGGTATTTACCTGATCTAAGCGTTCAAATTTATTAAACAACAGTTTTTGATTTTCGGTAGAAATACCAATTCCTTTATCACGAACCCAAAAACGCAACATTCCGTCTTGTTCATTTTCCGTTTTGCCTTTATCGACACCAATTTCAATAAAGGGTGACCTACCGCCGTATTTAATGGCATTACTCAAATAATTTACCCAAACTTCCCCAATCCAAGGCGTATATCCAATAGCTTTTGGCCAAGTATCGGGTAGAATAATTTCAGCATTGAATTTTTCAATCATTGACTCTAAACTTTGAATTGATTCGTCAACAATGTCGCCCATGTCTAATTCTTCGCTTCGGATTTCTGATTTTCTGATATTTGCAAAAAGAAGTAAACTATCAATAATTTGTTGAGTTTTTTTGCCATCCTTAATTATAATGTTCAAGTACTCCATTATCTCCTCTTTAGAAAGCTCAGAGTAACCTTCAAATAAAAGATCGGCAAAACCCATTATTGTTCCAAGGGGGTTTTTAAGGTCATGGGCAACGGTATGTGAAAAAGCATCTAATTCCTTGTTTCGTTCCTGAAGTTGGAGAGAATGCTGATGGAGGGCATGTTCAGCTTTTTTTTGCTCGGTAATGTCAATAATAACTCCGTCTATATATTGCATTTCACCCTTATCATTACTGACTTTCTTATAGTTAGTAGAGACCCAAATTTTTGAGCCGTCTTTTTTCCATTCCTGTGTCTCGTGTCCTAACAGACAAGCTTGCTTTTCAAGTTTAGACAGCATGTATTCTCGAGCATTGTTTTCTGCATAATAATCTTTTGCCGGAACTTTAAGCAATTCGTCAACAGAATCATAGCCATATATTTCAGCCATAGCAGGATTAGCTGATAGAACTATTCCTTGAGGTGTTGACCGGAAAACCCCTACGGGCAGATTATTAACTAAGGATCGGTAACGTTCTTCGCTTTTAATACGTAAGTTTTCTGCTTTCTTGCGTTTGCTTATGTCAATCATAGAGACAATTGACCTATTGCTGCCCGGTATCATCTCTACTGAAAGAATTGTATTTCTGATTTCTCCTTTTGAATTTATCAAACGGACTTCATATTTTTTAGGAGTTGATTCCTGATCTTTTCGCCTGGCTTTATGATGACTCAGCATGGTAAGTAAATCTTCTTTGTCAACGAAATTCGTCCAGCTTTTTCCTATAAGCTCGGATGTCGAATATCCGGTTACACATTCGCACTCCTTATTGGCATTAATAATGATAGTATCATCGCCGACAATCAAAGTTGCTGTACCGGTTGCTTCAAAAATGGCACGGTATTTTTCTTCACC
>CAZBSL010000334.1:0-2830 GCA_964494265.1 uncultured Bacteroidales bacterium | reverse complement strand
GAAAAGTATGATAACATCTTCAATTATTGCATTTGCATTTTCGGTTTTAATAGAAATAAGCCAGTTTTATCATGCCGCCTGGATTGATGATATCCGAAAAACAATTATTGGCGGGCTTATTCTTGGATTTGGATTTATGTGGAGCGATTTGATCTGTTATTTAACAGGAATAATTATCGGACTTTTTTTCGATTATTTGTTACGGTCAAGTATGAAATTATAGCTTTTAGAAAGCAGCTTAATAATTAAATTGCTGCCTGGAAAAATCCAATCACAGCTATATCGCAAAAATAATTGAGAACTTATAAGCAAAATTCTTTGCAGTTCTTTCAAAAGAATATGGCCCGTATCTGTAAAAAATACCTGCTCCAATAGAATATAATTTCATGTTTAAAATGTCATTTAATAAGAACCCTGATTCGTAATATCCTTTTTCAAGAGTGTTAATTTTGGAGTTATAATGCTTCTCTTTGTTGTTCAATGAACCAATTGCAAAATTTGTAGCAAACACAATGTCAGGTTGAAAATACTTTGAGCGAAATAATAGTTTACCAAAATTATGAGAATAAAAAACCGAAAGATATTTGTTTGACAGAAATTCATTCATACGCATTGTAGCAAAACTATTTGGTGCATAAATTGTAAAACTTCTATAACTTCCCTGTCCGTTATACAAATTGCAATAAGGTAGGTTTCCATCAATATATCCTGCTTGAAATTGCATAGTGCTTTTCCCGATATATTTAAAATAAACAGATTTACTAAGTTTTAAATCAAATCTATTATATGAAAAATCGCCATTCAAAAAATTATTTAAGCCTTTGGTGTATTGAAACAGAAAAACAGGATAATCGGTTCCGAGAGAAACTTTAATATTTCCTTTTTTCATGAATTTTTCTTTATATGCAAATTTAAAACCAACAGATAACTCGGTGAAGTTAAACTCGTTTTGTTGAACTTTTGCATTTGCAATATTTCGCACAAACAAATAATCTTTATATGCAAATTTTAATTCCTCTGTCAACGAAACATTGAATTTAAAATATTGCATAGCTCTAAAGCTTATCGCTGATTTCCAACCTTGGGTAATATTCATCCGTTCGATCAATATTTCTCTGAAGTTGTTATTATTTAAAAAACTTTTTTTCTCGTCAGAAAATTGTATTCCTCCGCTCTCTGTCAGATCATAAAAGGCTGAAAAATTAAGTTTCAGTTCCGATTTCGGATGAATTGAAACATCAAAATCTCCTCCGTACTTTGCCGTTTTATCTTTAAATCCGTAACCCCAATATCCTCCAATCGAAAAACGATCAGAAATTTTCTGATTTGTTCGTAAACCCAAACCGAGGTACAAACCTTCGTAAGAATTATATTTTATAAATTTATCAATATCGAAATTCACAAATCCAATGGGAATTTGCCCCGAAAACAAAACCTCAAAAGTTTTTGCAATCCTGTCGAATTTATGTTCATTTCCCAGGCTGTCAATAAATTGGTAAGTATTCTCGTTCTTTTGACTAAGACTATCGCTGCGATACTCTTTCAACAAATGCTCATTCAACAATTGTGTGTTTTTTTCAATTTCAATCTCAATATTATTAAATTCTTTTTTTACAATATTCGGGTTTAAAACAATTTCACTAAGGTAACTTTTTCCGATTCCTGCCATTTCGTAAGAATTTTTACCGGCACTAATCTGAACCTGATTTAATATTAAGTCAGTATTTAATTGCACCGGAAACCATTGTTCTCGGTCAATCAACTCATACATTTGCTGAATCTTAACACTTAGTCCTTTTTCGGGTTTTGAAGGTTCGGCAATAACATTTTGAATAGCCCACTTATTTGTGTTAATTGAAAGCACTCCTTTCATCCCATCGAAATTAGTGTTCTTTTTCGGCCTGTAAGAAATTATAAAAACAGTATCATTATCAGCAGTATAAGTTGTGTCTTCGAGAAGGAAAAAATATTTTTTTATACTTCCTTTGCTAATCGGATTAATATAATATTTGTCGGCAATGTGTATCATTTCCTCATAAAAAGAGCTTGATTGAATTTGTGAAATCAGGAAAAGAAAAATCGGATCCTTGAATCCTGATATTCTTGAGGCGATTACTTTTTCGTGGTTTTTATCTGGAAATAAAAATTTTCGTTCCGATACGGATTCCATGATAAAAATATCTTTTGAATCAAAAAATTTCTTGATTTTTAATTCATTAGAATCTAAATCTGAGGCTTTTAATTTTCGCAGCGAGTCGATATTTGCCGTAAAAATCATTTTATCGTAAGAAGTATAAGAAAATGATTTAATCATTTCAGGATTATTTACATCCCTGTTTTTTATCACATTATTTATAATACGATGAGCAGGATTTTCGCCCGGAAAAACCTCAAACAAAGGCAAATGATATTCGATTCTTTGAAGTGGAATAATTAATTTTTCCTGATTTTCGATATCAAATATTTTTTTTTCGTATCCGACATAAGTTAATTGAATATAATCAATCGGAACAAAAGAATTAATTTTAAATTTTCCGTCAATGTCGGTGCAAGTACCATATTTACTGTTATTTATAATAATATTAACAAAGGCCAAAGCTTCTTTTGTTTCCGAATCAATTACTTTTCCTGAAACAGAATAATTCTGTGCCTGAAGCAAAATATTGATAGACAAAAATAAAAACAGAAAAAATCTTTGTAAAATTATCATTGTTCTTTTAACGGTAAAATTATTGCATATTTAATATTTTCAAAGAATATCTGACTCTTTTCCTTTGTGAAACTTTGTGGTTAATAACAAATTGCGATATATGCCACAATTACCTCAAAG
>CAZBSL010000333.1:0-2839 GCA_964494265.1 uncultured Bacteroidales bacterium | reverse complement strand
TGGTTTTTCTCAAACACCGCTCACCGAAGCTGTTGACTTCACTTCAACAGACATTAACGGAGTTGAGATTAACCTGTTTGAGATTTTAGACGGAGGTCAATACGTTTGTATTGATTTCTTCTACGATGGTTGAGGCGCCTGTGCAAGCACCGTTCCTTATTTAAGCGAGGCTTACGAATTATTTGGTTGCAATACTGCTGATCTATTTGTTATGAGTATCTCCAGGTACGATGACAATGCTGCTTGTCAACAGTATAATGCACTTCATGGAATTGAATTTACTACAATTTCTGCCGTAGAGGGTGGAGGTTTAGCCATTAACAATACTTATGGCATTAGCGCTTACCCAACCTACATTTTAATTGCTCCCAACTATGATATCGTTGTTCAGGATATCTGGCCTGTTCCAAACACACAAACATTTATCAATGCTTTTGAAAGTAATGGCATTGTACAAGCATCATGCGATGCTGCAAGTCAAACAATTGAGTTGGCAGAAGGTTTTCAATTTATTTCATCAAATATTGATCCTGATGATCCGGAAATGACAGTAGTTATGGCTAATATATTGAATGATGATCTTGATTTTGTAAGAAATTCTCAGGGTTCGGTATTGAGAAAAATCGGGCCAAACTGGGTTAACAATATTGGTGACTGGATATTTGATGAAGGTTATCTTGTGAAAATGTTTGGTAATGGCTCATTTACAATTACAGGAACACAAGTTGAGCCTTCAACACCTATCAGTTTAGCAGCAGGTTTTCAATTTGTTAGTTATTTACCAACTTCAGCTATGGATGCTCTTGTAGCTTTTGGAACTATAATCGGCGATGATCTTGATTTTATCAGAGACTCACAAGGAAGTATGCTAAGAAAAATTGGCCCTAACTGGGTTAATGGTATTGGTGAGGCTATGCCGGGACAAGGTTATCTTGTAAAAATGTTTGCCGATGGTGAATTAATTTATCCAACTGATTTTGGATCAAATAATAATACTTTTAAATCCAAATTAGAAACAAGTAATACAAACACAGTAATTGAAAAATGTGTTGTATCTGAATAAATTGAGAAATTGATTTTTTATATATATAAAAGCTACCCATTTGGGTGGCTTTTTTTGTTTTAATAAGTGAGAATATGGGTTTCCAAAACCTTCAGGGATAGGTTTCAAATCCCTGAAAGGGTTGGAAACCTTAATATAAAAAAAAGCCACCCTTGCAGGTAGCTTTTTCATTATGAATGATTGAATGCAAACAATCTTTATTAAAAAAATATGTATTCAATGTAATTTTTTTCTTAATAAATCATTACTTAAAAATTGACTTAACTTTTATCATTGAATCATTCTATCATTTTCACATTTAATCATTAATCTATTTTAGCAAAACCATTTTTTTTGCTTTTTTGAGGTTATTCCCAATTTGTAGTATATAATTATAAATTCCATTTGGAAGGTTTTCGGCCTCAAAAACCACCGAATAGTTTCCTTTTTTCTGAACTTCATTTACCAGAGTTTTAATTTCTCTTCCGGCAAAATCATAAACTTTCAGGCTAACTAAATCAGATTTTTCCAATGAATATGAAATGTTTGTTGACTGAGAAAATGGATTTGGATGATTTTGTTCTAAACTATTTTTTGATAAATCTGATAAGTTCCCATCTTCAATACCGACTAAAATTTGATCTAATGGTTTCCTATAAACCCCTCCATTTCCTTTACCTGATTTTTCAAATGTTGTAAAACCAAGGAATAAATCTGTTGAATTGATATGTGCAGCTGTTACTTCTCCCTGAATTCCACCCAAATCTATTGGAGTCCAATTAAAAATATCCTCTGAGTAAAAACCGTTTTCACCAAACGCGAAGAATACCCATCCCGGAGGTGCAATCGGATTAGGTAGGGCAAGTATGATATTGAGTTTTTCGTCAGGAATCAAAGAAGTCCAATCATCTGCCATGTCATTGTTATAATACAATCCACCGTGAGTTGCAATTATAACCATAAAACCTAAGCCGGCAAGTTTTTTAACCTTAAGGGCTTCACCACTTAGTCCGGTGTTTACTTCTGTCCACTCTGTTGCACCATTGATAGCCCAATAAGTTCCTCCATCGGTTATCATAATAGCAAATTCATCATCACCACCACTATAGCCACCCAACTCGTTAATCACCATGCCGGCACCTGATAAACCGGTATTTGCTGCAACCCAGGGCCCAGTCCATTCCTCTGATGCAAATACTCCTCCTCCATTAGTGCCAACCATCCATTCTCCACCCATTTGATCAGGGCCCCACCAGAAATAATTAACATCTGTATTAGTTAAACCTGTTGAAGTGCAATTTGTATAATCAACTTGATCAAAGGTAATATACGGGCCACCTGCGGTCGCAAGGAACATAGATCTTGATGAATTAAAACCTTTTATATCTTTAACGAATAAATTTCCAAGGTTTCCGTTAATATCAATCCAATTTTCACCATTATCCATGGTTTTATAAACTCCTCCACCATAAGTGCTTAAAACCATTGTATCAGTAAATGGGTAGAGCGATGTTGGTGGAAAATCTGGTAAATTGGTGTTCACCGGTACCCATTGTGCTGAAAGCGAATATGCACAGAATAATAAAATAATTAATAGATAATTTTTTTTCATAAGTTGTTCTCCTTTTTTTAGTTAATAAATATTTTGTTAATGCTATAATGATAGAATGCTTGAATGATTAAATCATTTTAGCATTCTATCATTATAGCATTCATTTTATCATTTAATCAACATCATCTTTTTTGTTTTATAAAAATTGTTCCCAATTTGAAGTTTATAGCTATAAATTCCATTTG
>CAZBSL010000332.1:0-2842 GCA_964494265.1 uncultured Bacteroidales bacterium | reverse complement strand
GTGGTCATATTATCTGGATTATCCTCGACAACTAAAACATGTGGAGTATCAGAATTTGATACATTTTTTATCTTCTTCAATCCTTTTATACTTATTTCAATATCTCCATTTTCTTCTTTTTCAATTTTTATATTTTTTGATTTTTTACTCGGAACATAATCCAACATAAGTTTGATTTTTTGCAGCAGACCATTTTTATCAATATCTCCTTTAAAAATTAATTGTTGAATATTATTTGACCGAAGTTTTTTCAGATCGTCTTTATTGATATCTTTTGCCGTTAGAATCAAAACCGGAATACTTCCGGTTCTTTTTGTGTTTCTAATTTTTTCGAGAACTTCAAAACCATCAACATCAGGCATCATTAAATCGAGAATAATACCATCAGGGATAGTTTCTTTCATGTATTTTAGAGCTTCTCTGCCCCCCAGTGCAACATCAACTACATAGCCTTCTTTTTCCAATATATTTTTTACTTGTATAATAGATGCCTCATTATCCTCAACTATGAGAATACGAATTTTAGAATTGGATTTTTCAGTAATATTTGTAGGTTTTTCTAATTCTTTCAGAATACGTTTTACCTCCTTAAAAAGCTTACGAGGAATTGTATCACTTTTTAATAAAATCGATGATACATTTCCGCTCAAACTTTTTTTATCTTCTTTTGTGAGATCTTTTGCTGTTACAATAATAACAGGCAGTTCTCTTAATTTAGGATTTTTCCTAATATTTTCCAGAACCATAAAACCATCAACTTCTGGCATAAGTAAATCGAGAACCAACACATTGGGAATTTGTTTTTTAAGTAATTCAATACATTCTTTTCCGCTACCGGCTAAAATAGTATTTATCCTTTCAGCTTTTAAATGTTCCGACATTTGTTCAAGGTCTATTTTATTATCATCGATTATCATCACCAAATCAGGTGTTTTTTTCAGTTTGTAAATTTCGGATAATAGAATTTGTTTATTAACAGGTTTTTGAATGTAGCCGTCAGCACCAAGAGCAAAACCTGTTTCTTTATCATCGGAAATCGAAACAATTATAATCGGAATATCTTTTGTATTTGGCTTACTTTTTAATCCTTGTAAAATTTCCCATCCATCCATCTTAGGCATAAGAACATCTAAAGTAATTGCAAAGGGTTGAATTTCTGCTGCAAGTTTCAGGGCTTCTTTTCCTGTTGTTGCATTTATTGTTTTATATCCCGATTCTTCCAAATATTTTGAAATATTTTTAATAATTTCCTGATCATCATCAACAACCAAAATTGTGTTACTTTCCTTTTTTGTAATAATATCCTTTAGTTTCAAGTCTTGAGGAAACTCACTTTTATCTTGCCAAATAATTGGAAGTGAAATTCTGAATACTGAGCCTTCACCCAATTTGCTTTCAACCTTAATATTACCTCCAAGTATTTTAATCATTTTTGAGGCAATAGCAAGGCCAAGTCCTGTTCCTTCAAACTGACGGGAAGTAGAACCGTCAACTTGCCGAAACTCATTAAAAATGTAAGGAAGATGCTTGGCTGAGATTCCAATTCCAGTATCCTTGACTTCGATAAAAATGTTTTCTTGATCGTTTTTTACAGATATATCTACTGATCCTATTTTGGTAAATTTTACGGCATTGCTAACAATATTTAATATTGCCTGGTGCAATCGGTTCTCGTCAGTCTCTGCTTTTGGGAGGTTTTCGGGTATTTGAAGATTGATGACAAGAGATTTTTCATCAGCAAGCGATTGCATGTTTTCTTTGATAATATTTAAAATATAAGCAATTGAAGTGAATTCAGGATGGATATCCATTTTACCGGATTCAATTTTTGAAAGATCAAGAATATCATTAATTAGCGACAGTAGTTGTTTGCCGTTACGTTCAACAATTTCGAGATAATTATTTTCTTCGTCGTTGAGTTTCTCTTTTGATTGCATAATTAATACACGAGAAAGAGCCAAGATGGAATTTAGCGGAGTTCTGAGCTCGTGGCTCATGTTTGAAAGGAATTCACTTTTCATACGATTGGCTTCTTCAACATGCTTTCTTTGGTGCTCCAATTCAAGGTTTTGCTCTTGTAATGCTTCAGTTTGATTTTGCAATTCTTCGGATTGCTCTTGCAATTCTTCAGTTTGCTCTTGCAATTCTTCGGTTGTGGCTTCAAGATATTGATTAGTTTTTGAAAGATGCTCGGCAAGAATCCGTGTTCTTTCATTTCCGAGTAAGCTTGAGTAAGAAGAACTTATATTCATCCATGATTGCTTTATTATTTCAAGGGCATCGTTACTGAATTTTTTAATATTAACAAGTGAAATAATAGCTACAACATCACTTTCAATTATTATAGGAATTGTAATTATTTCTTTTGGTATGGCTTCTCCACCAACAGTTTTAAATTTGAAAATAGTGTTTTCAGGAATATCACGAAGGTAATAAATGTTTTTATCCAAAATTGCATTACCAAATTCACCTTCAAGATTTTTTGAACTAAAAGATTGTAAAAGTTTTTTGTTTGCCCCTATTGATGCAAAATGTTGAAATTCCAAGCTTTCTTCATTCAAAATATAAAATGTTCCCATATTGGCTGCTGTAATTTCTATTAAAAGTTTAAGCAATTTAGAACCATAATTTTGCATAGATGTTTGCCCAACTATTCCTTCTGAAATTCCTCCAACACCTTTTTGGATTGCATTACGTGATTCAATTGAAGAAACCATTTCATTAATAGAGCCTGCAAGTGAACCAAGTTCATCCCCGGAACTTATTAGATTTCTTACAGAGTAGTCCCCTGCCTTTATTTTATGGGCAACAATATTCATATCAAGAATAGGTTTTGATATTC
>CAZBSL010000331.1:0-2846 GCA_964494265.1 uncultured Bacteroidales bacterium | reverse complement strand
TTAAATATTTCGCCGTATAACTCTTTGTATTTCCAATAATTTCTTCGGGAATTCCTTGAACAATTATCTTTCCGCCTTTTTCGCCTCCATCCGGGCCAAGGTCAATAATATAATCTGCTACTTTAATAACTTCCATATTATGTTCGATAATCAGAACCGTATTTCCTTTATCAACCAATTTATTTAAAACCTCAAGCAGAACTTTAACATCTTCAAAATGCAAGCCTGTTGTGGGTTCATCAAGAATATATAAGGTTTGTCCGGTGTCGCGTTTCGAAAGCTCAGAAGCTAATTTCACTCTTTGTGCTTCACCTCCCGAAAGTGTTGTCGATTGTTGCCCGAGTGTGATATAGCCAAGCCCGACATCTTTAAGAGTTTTAATTTTCTGAATAATTGCCGGAATATTTTCAAAGAAATCAACAGCCTGATTAATTGTCATATTCAGCACATCGTTAATTGATTTCCCCTTAAATCTTATCTCAAGAGTTTCACGATTATAGCGTTTTCCGTTGCAACTTTCACAGTGAACATGAACATCGGGCAGGAAATTCATTTCAATAACTCTAACTCCTGCTCCTTTGCAAGCTTCACATCTGCCGCCTTTTACGTTAAATGAAAAACGGCCAGGTTTATAGCCGCGAATTTTCGATTCGGGAAGCAGAACAAAAAGTTTTCTTATTTCATCAAAGACTTTTGTATAGGTTGCAGGATTTGATCGTGGAGTTCTGCCTATTGGCGATTGATTGATCTCAATAACTTTATCAATATTTTTCAGGCCGTCAATTGAATCATATTTAAGAGGTTTTTTAACCGAATTATAAAAATGTGAACTTAAAACCGGATATAGGGTTGCATTTATTAAAGACGATTTTCCACTACCTGAAACACCTGTTACACAAACCAATTTTCCGAGCGGAAGTTTCAATTTTATGTTTTTAAGGTTGTTTCCACTTGCCCCTTTAAGTGTTATATACTTCGAATTACCATTTCTTCTGACACTTGGAATTGTAATTGCTTTTTTCCCGCTCAAATAATCGCCCGTAATTGTATTGCTGTTTTTAATTTCTTCGGGTGGGCCCTGAGCAACAATTTCTCCTCCAAGCCTTCCTGCTCCCGGTCCTATATCCACAACATGATCGGCCGAAAGAATAGTTTCCTTATCGTGTTCCACAACAATAACCGAATTGCCGATATCTCGCAAATTTGATAATGCTTTTATCAAACGTAGGTTATCTCTTTGATGAAGGCCGATACTTGGCTCATCTAAAATATACAAAACTCCAAGCAATTGTGATCCGATTTGTGTTGCGAGCCTGATTCTTTGGGCTTCACCTCCTGAAAGAGTTTTTGAACTACGATTTAAAGTAAGATAATTTATTCCAACATCGAGCAAAAAACTTATTCTAGTCCTTATTTCACGAATTATTTCCTTGGAAATAATTTTTTGTTTTTCAGAAAAACTTTTTTCAGCTGAAGAAAACCATTTATCAAGATGTGAAATATCAAAATCTGCAAGTTCGCTTATATTTTTTCCGTTAAGTTTAAAAAACAAGGATTCTTTCTTTAGCCGGCTACCCTTACATTCGGGGCATTCAATTTTATTCATAAAACTATTGGCCCATCTTTTTATTCCGTTTGTGGAATTTTCATTATTTTGAGAGATAATAAAATTTACAACTCCTTCAAAATTTATTGAATAAGTCGAGGTTATTCCAAGATATTCTTTTTTAATGTGAAATGTTTCGTTTGAACCGTAAAGAATAGTTGTGATCGCTTCTTCGGGAATATTTTTAATTGGAGTATTCAGATCGAACTTATACTTTTGTCCGATGGCTTCCATTTGACCGAAAATCCAATTGTTTTTATATTCGCCTAAAGGGGCAATACCTCCTTTTTTAATTGATAATGAATCGTTAGGAATAATTTTGTTATAGTCAACTTCTGAAATTACTCCTAAACCCTTGCAATTCTGACAAGCTCCGTAAGGGGAATTGAACGAAAAAGTATTTGGTTCGGGTTCATCGTAAGAAATGCCGCTGACGGGGCACATTAACTTACGGCTGAAATGCCTTAACTCGCCTGTTTCATGATTAATTATCATTAAAGTATCTTTGCCCTGTTTCAGAGCTGTTTGAATCGATTTATTTAATCTCGTTAATGAGTCTTCAGATACTTTTATCCGGTCAATGACGACCTCAATATCATGTACTTTATACCTATCTAATTGAAGTCCGAATGAAATTTCCCTTATTTCTCCATCAATTCTCACCCTTAAAAATCCCTGTTTTCTGATTTGCTCAAAAAGTTCTCTGTAATGTCCTTTTCGTCCTTTCACAACCGGAGCCAGGATAATAATGTTTTGATCTATAAATTTCTCAATTATTAAATCGGTAATTTTCTTTTCGGTGTATCTGACCATTTTTTCACCGCTAACATAGGAATATGCTTCAGCAACACGGGCGAAAAGAAGACGAAGGAAATCATAAATTTCTGTAATTGTACCAACAGTCGAACGCGGATTTTTACTAATTGATTTTTGTTCAATAGAAATAACAGGGCTTAGGCCCGAGATTTTATCAACATCGGGGCGTTCGAGCTTATCGAGAAAATGACGGGCATAAGCAGAAAATGTTTCCATGTATCTTCGCTGTCCTTCGGCATAAATTGTATCGAAAGCAAGAGAAGATTTTCCGCTTCCGCTTAATCCTGTTATTACAACCAATTTATCTCTCGGAATAATCAGGTCGATATTTTTCAGGTTGTGAACCCTTGCTCCGAGTATCTCGAGGTTTTTATCATTTTCTTCCGAATCAATAGTTTTAATATTTTCTTTTTCTTTTGTCATT
>CAZBSL010000330.1:0-2848 GCA_964494265.1 uncultured Bacteroidales bacterium | reverse complement strand
TGAGCAGCTTCTTTTACTTCAATATGTTCAACTTTTGAAACATCGTAATCAATTGTGAATCGGGCTATTTCTCCCTTTTCAAAGACATTTTCAACAAGAGGTAAAAAACCTTGCTCTTCGATTAAGTTATCTTTGAAAAGATTATATTTCCCTACAACGTCTTTGTCTGTTGCTCCGGATAATTCGCGGTTTGCCTGGTTCCTCTTTGTCAGTGTGCCTTTGCTATCAGAAATCCACATGCTCACCGGACTTTGTTCAATAACGCTATTGAGAAATTTCTCGGATAAAGCAAGCTTTTCCTCCGCCAGCTTGCGCTCGGTGATGTCCATTGTGGAGCCAACAATATGTAAATTTCCGTTTTTTTCAAAGCATCTGCCTTTTGAATTAAACCAGGCTTTTTGACCATTATCTTTTAAAACTTCGAAATCAATATCGATTATTTTCCCTGGTGATTCGATTGCTTCCTTGAATGCGACATTTACTCGTTCCATGTATTCGGGTTTGATGTAGCTTAAATGCTTATCCCATCCATTTGTTGATGTCCCCACGGGCAATCCCAATAATTCATCCATAACATAAGAAGTATATTGATTTTCAAAAGTTCCGTCTTCCCCAATGTCTGCTTTCCAGACAGCAGTTGTAGTATTAGACACAAGCTGTTGAAAATTTTCCTCACTCTCCTTAAGCAATTGTTCCATCTGTTTACGTTCGGTAATATCTACATTTAGTGCAAGCATGGCAGTTACCTTATTGTCAGTGTCATAAATAGGTTCTGCTGCTCGCAAAATTGTTAAGAGTGTTCCATTTTTATGTTTCATTGAAATTTCAAGTCGTAATGATTTCCCATCTAAGAGCTTTGGGAAATTTTTCTTAAAAATTTGTTTTGTTTCCTCATCAACAAAATCAGTAATTTTCTTTCCAATTATGTCATTTATCTCATAACCTAACATTTTGGCTGTGCTTTGGCTGCAATTTATTATAACACCATCTTTATTAATAATTTCTCCACCATATGGCAAGAGGTTAAATAATTGACGATAGTGAGCTTCACTTCCAATTATCAGGCTTATTTTCTTTTTATTTTCATATTCGGATTTTTCAAATTTTGAAACTTTAGTTTTTAATTCCTCTATTTCTTTTAAAAGCTGTTCTTTGGATTTGTGATCTTGGTTTTCCATGATTATTGTTTTATGTTTCAAATTTCAGTTTGCATTTTTAACATTAAGCCTTAAATTTTCAACTAATTTTTCTGTATATCTTACAACATTCATTTTCTTTTTTGAATTTCTTGGCAAATTTTTCAATTGGTGCTTCAGCTTCACCAAGAATTAAATACCCATTGGAATTTAATGATTTATATAGCTTGTTAAATATAATTTCTTGATGATTATGATTAAAATATATTAAAACATTTCTGCAAAAAACAATATCAAAATCTCCAAAAATACTTTCAGGCGGAACAAAATGCCTTTCATCAAGAATGTCGAAAAATGAGAATTGAACCATTTGCCTAATTTCACTTTTCAAAATATATGAATTATCCCTGACTTTAAAATATTTGTTTATAAAATCAAATTTAATATTCTTTATTTTATCATAATTATATTGTCCGTAAACGGCAGTTTTTAAAGCCTTTTTATCAATATCGGTGGCAAAAATATCGACGTTAAAGCTTAGAGATTCTTTTTCAAAGTATTCTTTCAACTCAATTGCAACGGAATAAGCTTCCTCACCGGTTGAACATCCGGGTGACCAAATTCGAATGGAATTATCCTTTTTCTTTAATTTTTCAAATATAAGATTAGGAAGGATTTTTGAAGAAAGGTAATCAAACATTATTGGATTTCTGAAGAAATAACTGACATTGATAGTTAAGACATCAATCAATTTGTCAAATTCTTCCGGATGATCAATAAGAAATAAATAATAATCATTATAAGTTTTTGTTTGTGTACTGAATAATCTTTTTTGAATTCTTCGCTCAAGCATCGAATGCTTATTTCCGGTAAAATCAAAACCACGTTTACTTTTTAATAAATCAAGAATTTTTGTTATTTCATAAGAAGTTATTTCTTCCATTTCGCTATGAGATTGCAACAAAAATAATAGTTTAATCGGACTTATCCTAAATCATAGCTAATTAAATTGATTTTTGATTCAAATTTTTCGATGGTGGAATTGTTAATTTTTTGTTAAACACAACAATAATTACAGAAATATTGTTGTATTTCATTTTTGAAATTTGATAAAAATTTATGCTAAAATCATCAATTGATTCAATAATTCGTTTTCAAAAGTTCACAAATCATAAAAAAGAAGTAGAAAAAGTTAAATTTATTCCAGAATAAATATCAACTTTTTTATCATAAGAGAATTTTATATTGAGCTGAGAATTTCAATGCAAAATAAAATTTTTTTCAAGGCTCAAATCGATTAAAAAACCTCAATCCATTCGTTATGATTATTCATAACGCAAAGCATCAATAGGATTTGCACAGGATGCTTTTATTGTTTGATAGCTAACTGTAACCAAAGCAATAAACAAAGATATAAGTGCTGCGATTACAAAAAACCACCATTCAATATCGCATCTGTATGAAAAATTATTTAACCATGAATTGAAAAAATACCAGGCTAAAGGCCATGCTATTATATTAGCAATTATCACCCACTGAATAAATTTTTTGGTCAATTGCATTGTGATTGAAAAAGGAGAAGCCCCAAAAGCTTTTCTAATTCCGATTTCTTTAATTTTTTGCTGTACAAGAAATGAAGCAAGGCCTAATAATCCGAGGCAGGCAATGAAAAATGCTAAAAATGAAAAAGCAAAAAACAATTTTCTTGTATT
>CAZBSL010000329.1:0-2849 GCA_964494265.1 uncultured Bacteroidales bacterium | reverse complement strand
AACAACTTTTATTATTCTTCATTTCTATGATAATCAACAAGCCCTTCGATTGGAGTTTTAATTATTTTTTGAATTTCTACACCATTTTCACGAGCAATTTCCTTTAAGAAGTCTTGAAAATAATATGCTATTGATCCAACACAGCTGATCGGTGATTGTTTGTATTTAAAATATTTACAAATCTGCTCTGAAAAAAAACTCCGGAAGGAAGAATAAATTAATTCCTTCATATATTCATCTGCTGAATTTTCGGAAACAAATTTTGTGAACGAGGCTAAAAATTTTCCTGGTTTTGGTTGATTATAAACAGCATCAAGGATGTTTTCAAGGGAATAATTAAATTCTTTTTCAAAAGATTCTTTTATTTTAAAAGGAGTATTTTCTTTCAAGTAATTTACAATAAATAATTTTCCAAGATATGAACCACTCCCCTCATCTCCAAGAATAAATCCAAGTGAAACTGCACTTTTTACAATTTTATTCCCATCATAGTAACACGAATTTGACCCGGTTCCAAGTATGCATGCAATACCTTCATTATTTCCAAACAAAGCTTTTGCTGCTCCAACTAAATCATGGTTTATTTTTATGTTGGCATTTTTTATGTGTTTTTCAAAAGCATGACTTATTATCTGGCATTTTGTTTCTGTTGAACATCCTGCCCCGTAGAAATGAATTTTTCTGATAAGCTCAGGCTTGATTTTAGGAATAAGTTCTTTTTCAATAATATCAATTATGTTTTCATAAGATTGATAATAAGGATTTATTCCTGTCCCCTGAAAACTATCAACAATTTTTTTTTTATTAATCAAAACCCAGTCTGTTTTTGTTGATCCGCTGTCTGCTATTAATATCATATTAAAATATTTTTGGTATAAATATAATTAGTCCGATTACTGCTGCCGTTATTGCGGAAATTAGAACTCCCCCGGCAGCCAAGTCTTTTATTCTCTTTACCTTCAAATTTTTATCCGGTGATACTAAATCAGACACATATTCAATTGCTGTATTAATTATTTCCAATGAAAAGACAATTCCAATTGCAAATGTTATTAAACACCATTCGCTTGTATTTAATTTGTAAACAAATCCAAAAACTATAACAATTATTGCCGCAAGTAGATGAATCCATGCATTATGCTGTGTTTTAATAAAATATATTATTCCCTGAAAAGCATAATCAAAACTTTTTATTCGATTTTTGATTGAGAATTTTGTTTCCTTCTTTTTCTTTTTATTCATAAAAAGTTTAATAATTGTTCATTAACGGAAATAAAATATCTAAATTTTTTGGTTTAATAATTTTATTATTCTTGCTGCGAAGGTAGTGATTAATGCAAATCTTTTAACCCTGTTTTTCTTTTCAATTTTAAATCTTTCTTTTTTATTAAAGAGTCAGGTATAAAAAGAGCTATAAATTGTTCTAGCAAAATACTGATTATAAACGTACTTGTTTTTGGACTTTGCGTGAAATGAGTTTTTAGACCGGACTCATTAAAATATATTGGAAATTTGTTTGAAAATATGTTTTTATTGATTTTTTATTTACTTTCGTTGAAATTTTTAGTGAACTGCCATTCAAAAAGAAATGAATTATTCAAAAGAAAGTATAGTTAAAGGTTTCACAGAGCGAGATACTTATTTTCTTAAGATAGTTTATAAAGACATTTTTCCAAGCATTCGAAGTTTTGTTCAACAAAATAGTGGTTGCAAACATGATGCGGAAGACGTTTTTCAGGATAGTATGGTGATTGTTTTAAATAAAGTTAATAATAATGGTTTTGACTTGAATTGTTCTTTTAAAACTTTTATGTTTTCAGTTTGTAAACATGTTTGGCTTAATAGATTAAGAGTAAATGGTTTTGTTGATAACGGTTTACAAGATGAAGATGTTTTTTCGGAAGATGATTATTTTGAAATCGATCAAGAAACTAAGTATTTGGAAGAATATAAGTTGTTTAAAAAACATTATTATAAACTCGATAAACTTTGCCAAAAGATTTTAAAGTTAATTATTAAAGGAGGCAAACCAAAAGAAATTACTAAAGACCTTACTTTTCCATCTGAAACAGCGATGAGGCAAAAATTATTACAGTGTAAACTAAAATTACTCAACCGAATAAAATCTGATAAAAAATTTCAGAAACTAAAGAATGAAAACTAATATAAATACTTGGATTGAAGATTACTTAAGAGGCAATCTGTCAGAAGCTGATAGAATGCTATTTGAAGAAAGATTGAAAAACGATCCTGCTTTTGCCGAAGAATTTGATCTTAACAAAAGGCTTGAAAATGCAATTGTTAACGACGATATTGATAATTTCAGGAAAACACTTAAAGACATTCATAAGAACTTATATAATGAACCGGAATCTACAATATCCGAAACAAAAAAATTGTTTAGTACAGCATTAAAATATTGGAAAATAGCAGCAGTTATTTTAATTGTTCTTATACCCCTGACTGTTATCATGTATATTATGATTAATGATTCACATTCAAATTCTGATATTTTTTATAAAAATTATGAACGATATCCTGCATTATGCGAAAACCGTTCTGTGCCTACCGAAATTAATGATTCGATTTTTGTTGGTGGTTTGACTTTTTATAGAAATGGGGACTTTACGAGTGCTGTCGGATGTTTAAAGAAGG
Organism: uncultured Bacteroidales bacterium; assembly: GCA_964494265.1. GTDB lineage: Bacteria > Bacteroidota > Bacteroidia > Bacteroidales > JAEINX01 > JAEINX01. Next base: position 194 of record CAZBSL010000329.1, on the reverse strand, counting down.
TTGTTGAGAATGATAAGACTAATATTTGTGCGAATTTTTTTCTCGGTATTTCATATATTGAGATCACCAATTATAACCGTGCAATTAATTCCTTTGAATATGTGATTGAAAGTGCTGACACACTATACTCACAACAGTCTGAATGGTATTTAGCTCTATGTTTTATAAAAATCGGAAAAACAAATGATGCTAAA
>CAZBSL010000328.1:0-2855 GCA_964494265.1 uncultured Bacteroidales bacterium | reverse complement strand
ATGCGTATTCCGGAGCTAAGTTACCACCAATTCCGGAGAATCGTTACCACCTAATCCGCTCAAGTGTTACCACTCATTCCGATTTAGTGTTACCACCTATTCCGGAGAACTGTTACCAGTAAATCCGGATGATTATTATCACTTAATTTTTCTACCGGCATCAGAGCAAATCGACTGTTATATTCCAAATAGAAATGATGTTATAAATTGGCAATCTGATTAAGATAATCTCCTTTTTTTGAAAAGATCAGGTCTTATAATGCAAATAAGGAGGTTGTCTATGATCAAAAAGTGTAAGAATGGGGTATCTATGCGAAAGATGAAGGAAATATTAAGGCTTGGGCTGCAATGCGGGCTGGGAATAAGGGAGATTGCGCGTAGCTGCTGCATATCTCATCCTACAGCCAAAAAATATCTTGAAGCCGCGAGGAAAGTGAAATTGGATTACGTGAAGGCAGAACAGATGGATGATAGCGCGCTATACGCATTATTAAAGGGCAGAGCGCCATCCAAACCGGTACGGATGCGGCCTATGCCGGATTTCGCGTACATACACGAAGAGCTTAAGAAAAAGAGTGTCACGCTGCAATTGTTATGGAATGAATACAAGGATGTTTATCCTGATGGGTATCAACTATCACAGTTTTGCGAGCATTATTATCGCTGGAAGAAAAAATTAAACGTAAGTTTACGGCAGACATACAAAGCCGGGGAGAAGATGTTTGTTGATTATGCGGGACAGACAGTCCCGATACACGACAGGGATACAGGTAAAATTAGACAGGCGCAGATATTTATATCTGTCTTGGGCGCGAGCAATTATACCTACGCAGAAGCAAGCTGGGACCAGAGCCTATCTAACTGGATTGGTTCACATATCGGGGCATTCGAATTTTATAGCGGTGTCTCCAAGATAATTATCCCAGATAATCTAAAAGCCGGTGTTTCCAAGGCGTGCCGTTACGAACCGGATATTAATCCGACTTATAATGATTTGGCCATTTATTACGGCACTGTTGTAATACCGGCAAGGGTGCGCAAGCCAAAAGATAAGGCAAAAGTAGAGTCGGGTGTTTTGGTTGTAGAAAGATGGATCCTAGCCGCTTTGAGGAACCGGAAATTTTTTAGCCTTAATGAGCTTAATAGTGTGGTTAAAGAACTTCTGGTTAAACTTAATGACCGGCCATTTAAAAAACTTCCTGGTTCAAGACGATCTTGTTTTGAGAGTGTGGAGAAAGGGGCTCTTCTGCCGCTGCCGCGGGATCCATACGTTTTTGCGCAGTGGAAACAGGCACGTGTAAACATAGATTATCACGTTGAGTTAAATGGCCATTATTACAGTGTCCCTTATGCTCTTGTGCATGAAAAAGTAGAATTAAGGTATACGAATACTGCGGTAGAAATATTTTACAAAGCCAAACGTGTTGCCAGTCACCTTCGGAACGACACCAGGGGCAGACATACGACAGTAAAAGAACACATGCCCAAGACACACCGGCAGTATCTGGAATGGACACCGTCCCGTATAGTTAACTGGGCTGAAAAAATAGGAACATCAACGGCAGAGATTGTTGAAGTTATTCTTAATAGCAGGAATTATCCTGAACAAGGATATCGTTCTTGCCTTGGTATTCTTCGTTTGGCAAAAACATATTCTGAGGCAAGGCTGGAAGCGGCCTGTAAACGTGCTCTTGCCTATAAAGGACATTCTTACAAAAGCATCAAATCTATACTGGAAAACGGTTTAGACAAACAGCCTTTATTAGAAACTAAGCGTGATTTACTAATAGATCATGAAAATATTCGTGGTGTTAATTATTTTAATGGGGAGGTAAAAATATGTTAACGATACCTACGGCGGATAAGCTGAGGACATTAAAGCTTTATGGAATGCTTAAAGCTTTTGAAGAACAAAGGTCATCACCTGATTATGATAACCTGTCATTTGAAGACCGTATCGGTTTCATAATAGACCGTGAGATTACAGAAAGAGATAACCGTCGTCTGACCGCGCGGCTGCGGCAGGCAAAATTAAGACAAGAAGCCTGTGTGGAAAATATCGATTATCAACAACCAAGAGGGTTGGATAAGTCATTGCTGCTATCATTAGCGCAATGTCAGTGGATAAAAGAAGGCCTCAATATCCTGATTACCGGCCCATGCGGTGCTGGTAAAAGCTTTATTGCCTGCGCATTGGCGCACAAGGCGTGCCTTAATGGCTATAATGTACGCTACGTCCGTGCTCCGAGATTGTTTCAGGAAATCACTGTTGCCAGGGGTGACGGCACTTATGCCAAATTGATGAAGATATACGCTAAGGCGCATCTTTTGATTATCGACGACTGGGGACTGTCCGTTCTCAATGATCAGGAAAGGAGAGATTTATTGGAAATATTAGAAGACAGGCATGGTATTCATTCTACCATTGTAACCAGTCAATTGCCTGTAAAACATTGGCATGAAACCATCGGTAATCCGACTTTAGCCGATGCTATTCTTGACAGACTAATCCATAACGCGCATACGATACAATTAAAAGGTGAATCCATGCGGAAAAAGAAGGGAAAAAACAAAAAAACGCATTCTGATGGATAAGTTTCCCACAAGCCCCAATCACGGCACGAACGAGCTTGACTAGAAGCTTCGTGCCGCTCAGGGCATGTGGATAACTTAAATTAAACAACCGAATTATTTGTAAAACAATGTTGACTCAAATGCTCTTTTAAAACTAAAATATGATCGTCGCTTCGCTCCGATGTCGGCTGGTAACTTACTCCGGATTTACTGGTAACACAAAAACGGAACGGGTGGTAACCTAAAATCGGAATGGGTGGTAAATCTTAGCGGAATACGCA
>CAZBSL010000327.1:0-2863 GCA_964494265.1 uncultured Bacteroidales bacterium | reverse complement strand
TCAAATATTTTTATATCCTTGTTGTGTATAATTACCTTCAGTTTGTTTTTTTCTCGTTTAATCTTTATATCTACTGAACTGTCAAAAGCTTTTATGTTTTCAAAAGAAAATTCTTCCCAATTTTCAGGCAGGTAAGGTGATAAAGTAAATGATTTGAAGCCAGTCGGCTCAAGGCCAAGCAGGCCTTCGGTAAATATTCGGCAATAAAGTGCACTTTCAGCCGAGAGATGACGCATATTGTTTTCGGGGTAGGCTTCAATTACATAAGGAACATGATCGCCCAAAAGCCTTTTTTCAGAAAATGCACCTAATTTCTCAAGTGATAATTCGGTTGCACCTGCTTTAAATGTTCCTCTTAAAGCATATAAAGTACCACGATCCCAAAAAACTTTTTCCTGATCGGAGTTTGGATTAAACTCAACCAAAACACCATTTTCCGTCCATAATTTATTAAGTAATGCCTCAGTTGTTCCATTTTTCCTTTTGTTGATCCCCATTACCAAAGGTAAGCATATCCAATGCCTGAGATATTCATAACCATCAAAATAGCTGTAGGTTTCAAGTCCTTCAATATTTGCCCCAAAATGCTCATCAATAGCCTCCGCAAGCTCGTCAGCCCTTTTATTGTAAATTTTTGAAGCCTCTGTTTTGTCAATTGCTTCAGATAAATAAGAAGCATACTTTAGTCCGCCGTAATATAATGATGATGTGGCCAGATTTGCATCTCCGGTTGAAATTCGTCCTTCCATTTCATCGGATGTTGAACGTATTACACCTTTTGAGTTTTTCATTCGATGGCAATATTCCAGACACCATTCTATTAAAGGCCAAAGTTCGATTGCAATATTTTCATCACCTCTGAGCAAAGCAAATTGCGATGCCCCAAAAGCTATCATAGCTGCATCGCCCCGATCTGATCCGCAACAGGTCAAATCACCTTCCATTTCAAATGAGGATGTGATCGGCGAATAATCTTCAGGGATGTTTTTCAGGAACCACTTATAACAATTATAGGCTGCCGTATTTCCTTTCTCATATCCGAGAAAAGAGAAAAACGGGCCGCTGTATTCTGCCTGATCGTTGGCCCAAATACCTACATAATAATTACCTCCACCCGGAGAATGGACAAGGCCCATTTTGGAGTTAAAAATGTTTTCCGCTGCCCTTATTTTTGAAAAATAAAATAAAGTATTAAGAACTTCATTCGGTGTTTTCAGAATATAGTTTTCCTGCATTTCAGTTAGAAAACCGTCTCTTTCCGATACTGCTGTTTTAAAATTGAAATCATTAAGCGGCTCATCATTAATTGCTGCCGCAAGATAGATTGCAAAACTATAGATTTCGCCGGTTGCAAGAATAATTTCATTTTGTGAATCATTGAAGGATTTTTGCGTATAGCTTCCTTTTAGGCCTTGCTGTTGTTTTTTATATAAAGTTTTCCCGATTTGTAATTTTTGTGTTTCACCACTAAGGTTTTGCAGTTCCCAAATCTCAACAAAAAAGCGTTTTGTCATTGAAGGCAAAAAAGTCCTTTTAATACGAATGCCCTCAACAGGCTGATGGTAAAATATTAATTTTCCTGCAATTTCTACTGAATCAATAGGGCCGGGAATCAGGGTTTTTTCATTTTGAGTAATTATAGGTAGAATGTCATCCTTATAATTATGACGCAAATAAGCCCTATACTTTTTCCATTTATTTTCATTAGCACTTGCCAATGTTCGTAATTGAGGAAAAATAATATCCCTTTCGATGTGAAGTTTTTTGTTTTCATCAATTGTATAATAAATTATTGCCGCTACCTTTTGCCCTGCCATTTCGATATTATCTTCATGGGGTAAACAATCCTCCTCACCAACATTCCAAATAATACTTCCTTTGCCGGATATTTCCCAAAAGTTTTTCGATTCCTTTTTATTAAACTTTGTTTGGGAATAAACAAAGCTAAGTTGAATGATTGCTATAAGATATGTTAATAATACTGTTTTTTTTATCATTAATCTTTTTATTTATAACATTATTTTAAACTCTAATCACTTATCTTTGTGCTACTTCAAAAACGGCTTTGGTAATGGGCTTAAGCAGCCCACTGAGCAATGTTGTTATACGCTTTGACAATATCGTGTGCAATGCTAACTCCATGCTTTATACCTTTTACTGTTTTGTAAAGTTTAGAATTTTCATCGCCTAAATCTACTACCAAACGCTTTAAACGATTAAGTACTCCTTTTTTCTTAACTTCTTCTTTAGTTTTTAATTGCTCTGCTTGTTCAAGTGCTTTTGCTGCATTTTCCAATTTTATTGCTTCTTCTTCATTTTCACCTTCTTTTAATAATTGAGCTAATTCGTTCAAACTTCCCTGCAAACCTATATTACAATTATAAAAGTAAGAGTTATTATGGATGGAGTTATCAACATTCCCTCCAGCTGTTATTATTGTTCCACCGGCTAAATTAATATTAAGATTCTCAATAATAAGTTTAATAGGAATATATTGATTTGAATAACTTTCATAAAACTCTAATTTTTTCGCTTGATTATGATTTATAATAACATCTTCAGATAGCCAAATAGGCTCCTTACCGGCTTTTGAAGTTAAATGCTCAATCCTATACTGCAATTCCGGTTTTTCACTTTTATAGCTTTTAAAAATATCGTTTAGCGTTTCTCGTAATGCACTAATATAATTTGTTTTGTCCCGCCCTTTTACGGATACGCTTATGGTTCGGTCATCTTCGCGAACCATAGCTGTGCTTCCCTTTCCATCTTCCAAAATTACTCCATAACGCCATACCTTATAATCGGAGTTTTCATTTTTTATTTCCTGATTATGCCTGACTATAAAGCGTGAAATAGTATCGGG
>CAZBSL010000326.1:0-2873 GCA_964494265.1 uncultured Bacteroidales bacterium | reverse complement strand
ATATTTTTACAAAAAAATTCAGTATGAAACGATTATTATTTCTTTTCTGTTGCATTTTGATAATAAGTCAAATTAATGCCCAAAACGAAATAATCCCAAACGGATATAATAAGTTTTTCCATGAAAACGGCATTGTTTCCAGCGAAGGGAGTATGATTAACGGAAAACCTGACGGCTATTGGAAAACCTATAATGAAGAAGGAGTATTGATTTCAGAAGGAAACAGAAAGAATTTTTTATTGGACAGCCTATGGAAATTTTATAATAATTCGGGTAATTTGATTCTTGAAATTAATTATAAAAACAATAAAAAAAACGGCATCAGGCGAACTTATCGCAAAAAGGAAATCATCGAAGAAAACTTTGTTGATGATATAAAAAACGGCTCAACAAATTATTTCTTCCAAAACGGAAAGCTAAAACGAACAGTCAACTTTATGGACGGGCTCGAAAGCGGTATTTCAAAAGAATATGCAAAAGATGATGGAAGGGTAATAATTCTCACTACTTATAAAAAAGGTTTTGTTGTTGGAATTGAGAGAATTAATAAATTTGATAATAATAAATTAAAGCAAGGTAACTGGAAATATTTTCACAAGAACGGAAACCTCAAGCTCGAAGGGAAATATAAAAACGACTTAAAAAACGGCTACTTTAAAACTTATTCGGAAGACGGAAATCTGGAGAGCACCGAAAAGTATATCGACGGAGTTTTGCAAATAGATGTTGTAGAATTGGTGAAACTTGATGTAAAAACCGATTATTATGATAACGGAAATGTAAAAGTTGTAGCAACTTACAAAGACGATCTCCCGGAAGGCATTCGACGCGAATATTCGGAAGAAGGTGAAATTGTCAGCTCTTATATTTTTAAACACGGTATAATTATCGGTAAAGGTATAATCACCGAAAAGGGTGAAAAAGACAGCTATTGGAGAGAATTTTACGATCAGGGTAATTTGAAAGCTGAAGGAAATTATAAGAATGATATAAAGACTGGTGAATGGAAATATTATCATAAAAACGGAAATCTTGAACAAATCGGTTTATTTGATGATGTTGGCAAACCTGAAGGCTTATGGAAATGGTATTACGATTCAGGGGAAATTTTAAGGGAAGAAAACTTTTATCGTGGCTTATCGGATGGACTTTTAACCGAATATGATGAAGACGGCGGAATAATTACAAAGGGTGAATTTATCGAGGGTTATGAAGAAGGTCCATGGATTTACGAAATGGGCGATCATCGTGAAGAGGGAAGTTATAGCGACGGTTATAAAAGCGGAATATGGAAATACTTTTATAATGACGGCACCTTGAGTTTTGAAGGAGAGTTTATTGATGACCTTCCAAACGGAAAACACACTTTTTACTGGGATAACGGAAACATCAAAGATATTGGAAACTATGTGATGGGTATCAAAGAGGGTGATTGGAAAAAAAATGATTACGATGGTAATATGCTGATTATAATCCGATTCAGAAACGGAATTGAAAAACGATACGACGGAATAAAAATTAATACCGAAGAGGAAGAAGAAATTGAGGATTATTAATTGTCAATCTTTAACAACCTTAGGCACTCTAAACTTTAGTTCACTTTAAGAACTGATTACATACTAATTTGATTATTTTTGCAAATTATTAATTAGAAAAAAGAAAAAAATGCTTAAAAAACTTTTATTACTCGTAGTTATTTCGATTATTTTCTTCGCATGTGGAAGTAATAACGAAACAAAAAACCAAAACACAAATGTAGTTAAGGAAGAAATTTCAGCAACTCCAACAGTGATTGCTGTTGTTGATTTTCCGGAGAAAGCTTCCGCTATGGTAGGCGAAAAAATTGCTCTTGAAGGAACAGTTATTCATGTGTGCCAGCATGGCGGACAAAAAATGTTTATTGCCGGTGATGACCCGGATATCAGGGTGAAAATTGAAACAGGAGAAAACATGCCTGCTTTTAATACCGATTTGGAAGGTAGTTTTGTAAAAGTTTACGGAACAGTTGCTGAATTAGTAATTGAAAAAGAGCACGAAGAAGGCGAGATTCATGATGAAGATGCCGATCATAAAAACCATTATCACAAACCTCAGTATTCAGTTATTTGTGAAAAATTTACTGTCGAGGAAAAGTAAAGCGAAAGGTCGCAAGAAAACGCAAATTTTTTTGTGTTTTCTAGGCGTATTTAGTGTGCTTAGCGGTTAATATAAAAAAAGTTATGAATTTCAAGTGGAGGAAATGGTTCAGAATCATTCATCGTGATTTTGGATATTTGTTTTTTGGGATGACAATTATTTATGCAGTTTCAGGAATTGCATTAAATCATATAGACGATTGGAATCCCAATTATGTAATTACTGCCAAAGAAATTAATTTTGATATGCCTTCGAAAATTGATAAGGCTGAAGTAATGAAAATGCTAAAAAGCATAGACGAAGAAAATAATTATAAAAATTTTTATTTCCCGGGTAATAATCGTGTGAAAATTTTTCTTCAGGATGGTTCAATAATTGCCGACCTCACATCGGGCGAAGCATTAATGGAAAAAGTTAAACGCAGGCCAATTTTCAGGGAAATGAATTATCTTCATTATAATCCTATCAAGTGGTTTACATGGTTTTCCGATTTGTTTTCCGGAGCATTGATCCTGCTTGCAATCACTGGTTTGTTTCTTCTGAAAGGAATAAAAGGAATAAAAGGACGAGGTGCATGGCTAACCATTTTGGGTATAATTATTCCAATAGTTTTTTTAATAATTTATTTTTATTAGCTGCATTATGAATGAGATAATATTTTTATTGATTTTTGTGGTTTGGTATATTTTATCGCTTGTTTTCTCCGAAAATCTTGGTAAGAAAAGTAAGATTGGCAT
>CAZBSL010000325.1:1199-2880 GCA_964494265.1 uncultured Bacteroidales bacterium | reverse complement strand
TCTTGCATTTGTTTTTTCAGTTCCATTGCTTTTTCTCTTGCTTTTTCGGCAAAGTCAATTTTATCGGAGGTAAAAATTATTCCTCTCGAAGAATTTACTAATAAACCGCAAGTATCATTTAATCCGTATTTTGCAACTTCTTCTAAGCTACCGCCTTGAGCACCAACACCGGGAATTAATAAAAAGTGATTTGGAATAATTTTTCTGATTTCAGTAAGCATTTCTGCTTTTGTGGCTCCAACCACATACATCATATTCTCTTCATTTCCCCATTCTAATGATTTTTTAATCACTTTTTGATACAAATTCTCATTATCGGGAAGGCTTTCCAAAAACTGAAAATCAAAAGCACCTTTATTAGAAGTTAAAGCCAATAGAATTACCCATTTGTTTTTATAAGCCAAAAAAGGAGAAACCGAATCGGTCCCCATATATGGGGCAACTGTAATAGCGTCAAAATCAAGTCCTGGAAATTCAGGATCGAGAAAAGCTTTAGCATATTGTTTTGAAGTATTTCCAATATCGCCGCGCTTTGCATCGGCAATAGTGAGAATACTATTTTTGAATTTATGTAAATACTTTATTGTTTTCTCCAAACTTTCCCAACCTTTTAAACCACGGCTTTCGTAGAACGCAAGATTAGGTTTATAAGCCACACAAATATCGTGGGTTGCATCAATAATTTGTTTGTTAAACTCAAAAACCGGATCATCGAATTTCAATAGATGCTGAGGTATTTTTTCCTGATCGCTATCGAGGCCTATGCATAGGAATGATCTTTTTTCTTTTATAATATTAAATAATTCTTGTTTGTTCATGGTGATTATGTGTTTCTATCTTATTTCTGTTTCGATTTATTAAACTCTTGCAAAGGCTCCATATGAATTGTTGTCTCAAAATTCATTTCCTTTTTAATAGCAATTTCAATTTCTGTTGCAATATTATGAGCTTCGAGTAATGAGATATTTGAGGGAAGATTAATATGAAAAGTCAATTCCTGATGCTTGCCATAATCGTGAATGTGAATATGGTGGGGATGTGAATCAAAGGGTGAAACCTCGTTACAAATTTGTTTTATTTTCAGAATATCTTCATCCGAAGGAGTTTCGCCGAGTATTGAACTAATTGCATCCTTAATGGTTTTTAATGCGGCATAAGCAATAATTATTGCAACAATCAAACCAAGTACGCCATCGATCCACCAAAAATATTTTCCTAAAAAAATTCCGACAAGTATAATTATTGAAGAAATTGCATCGCTGCGATGATGCCATGCATCGGCTCTTAATGATATAGAATTGATTTTCTTACCAGACCAAAAAGCAAACTGAGCTAAGGCTTCTTTAAAAAGTATGGAAATTATTGTTACAATTATTGCAATTGTTCCATAAGAAGCCGCTTCGTGTTCGGATAATCTGTTTATTGACTCTACAAAAAACTCAAACGCAATCAATGCAAGAAAAATCCCGATTATAAAAGCAGCAATTATCTCAGCTCTTCCGTGACCGAAGGGATGTTTATTATCGGGCGGTTTCTCAGAAGTTTTAGTACCAATTAAAACAATTATTGATGTAATAGAATCGGCCAAAGTATGCCAGGCATCTGCAATTATTGCCACCGAGCCCGAAACGACTCCTGCCCAGTATTTCAAAGCGAAAAGTAAAATGTTAATCCCAATCGA
>CAZBSL010000325.1:0-1099 GCA_964494265.1 uncultured Bacteroidales bacterium | reverse complement strand
CGTTCGGCATTTTCGGCTAATTGTAATTGGTCGATAAGTTCCTGAATATCACCATCAACAATAGCCGGAAGATTATAAAGTGTCAAATGGATTCTGTGATCGGTAACCCTGCCCTGTGGCCAGTTATAGGTTCTGATTTTTGCTGAGCGGTCGCCGGTCGAAACCATAGTTTTTCTTTTTGAAGAAACTTCTTCAAGATATTTTTTATACTCAATTTCGTAAATCCTTGTCCTTAGAACAGCCATTGCCTTCGCAAGATTCTTTATTTGTGATTTTTGATCTTGGCATGTTGCAACAATTCCGGTAGGAACATGAGTTAATCTTACGGCTGAATAAGTAGTGTTTACCGATTGCCCTCCCGGCCCAGACGAACAAAATGTTTCTTTTTTTATATCGGCTTGTTTCAGGTCAATATCAAATTCGTCGGCTTCGGGCAAAACAACAACCGAAGCTGCCGAAGTGTGTACTCGGCCCTGAGTTTCGGTTTTCGGTACACGTTGTACACGATGAACTCCCGATTCATATTTTAGCTGTCCGTAAACATTATTACCTTTAACATTAAATATTATTTCCTTAAATCCACCTACGGTTCCTTCAGTTTCATCAACAAGCTCGGCCTTCCATTTCTTTGTTTCACAAAATTTCATATACATCCTGAAAAGGTCACCGGCGAAAATACTTGCCTCGTCACCACCTGCTCCGGCCCTTATCTCAACAATTGCATTCTTTCCGTCTTGCGGATCGGCCGGAATCAACATTATTCTTATTTCTTCTTCAAGTGATTCTTTTTCTTTTATTAATGAATTAAGTTCATCCTTAGCCATCATCCTGAATTCCTCATCTTTTTCACCTTTAAGAATTTCCTTTGTCGATTTCAGGTTATCAATAACATTGGTATATTTCCGGTAACCGTCAACTATTGGTTGCAAATCCTTATAATCTTTACTCAATTTTATATATCGCTTCATGTCCGAAATAACATCAGGATCATTAATTTGCTCACCAATTTCCAGCCAACGATTATATATTTTCTCTAATTTTTCTAACATTTTCTCTGTAAATTTTCAGGCCGCAAAGGTATAATAATTTCGGAACTCAG
>CAZBSL010000324.1:0-2944 GCA_964494265.1 uncultured Bacteroidales bacterium | reverse complement strand
GATTGTTTTTAAATCATTAAAAAAGGGAGGCCGTTTCGGTTTCCCTTTTTTTTATTATTTGCTTTGAGGATAAATAAGCACATCAGCTGTATTCATTTTTATAAGATAGCCTTCACCCGGAGAACAATTTCCGATTCCATTTACCCAGTTCTGACCAATTTTCATAATGTTTGCACCAGTCGAACTTCTTATAAATCCAAGATTATCATTCAAAATAACCCCAAACGCCATCATTGCATCCATTTCTACCAATGGGAGATAACTTACAAATTGATATCCTGCTTCTAAATTTATAGGAGTTTGGTCATTAACAATAACACCTTCGATAGTAAAATCATCGCCCCGGTTCATTTTAAACAAATAACCTTCAGTTGAGTTCCAGTTACCTATTCCATTTACCCAGTTCGGGCCGATTTTTCTTAATACTTCGCCATTTGAATTTCTTACATAAACGAGGTTTTCACTCAAAATATCTTGTAAAACAACCAGCATATCAGGGTTTTCAGGCAGGATATGAGAAGAAGAAAATTGAAATCCATTTTCGAGAGAAATTGTTTGGTCATCGATATTAGAAATATTACAAAGTCCCGGGATGCTGTCATCTAACCATAGTAGCCGTAGATTAATCCAGGCTTTAAGGGTGTCAAGTTCGGCATTGAAGGTTACGGCAATGGCCCCCGGTTCGGGTGCTGGGCCACTAATGCCAAGTATTGGCCATTTTTGAAAATGCCTTGCCTGGGCAAATTGCACCAGGTTTTGTATGCTGTCGATGTATGCAAAAATTGAAGTAGTATCCAGCATAGTCTGCCTGTAAGCTTCATAAGTACATCGAAGTTCGTTGGCAAAAGTGCTGTCTTGCAATAAGCGAATATACCAGCCACATGAATAGTTATCGGTAGGGCAATCGTTGATATGATGTGCCCACCCTGATCCATCGGTATTTTCAAAAATCGAACAGGTAGAAAGAGTTTTCCAGGCCCAATCGAAGTCCCAAACCGGGCCTGCCTTTAATTTACCCCCATTAGAAAATTTATCTTTATAAAAAAATACACTTTTCTTAAAGCCATCATTATTACGTGATAATTCATTGATAAGGAAATAATCGATGAAAGATGGTACATCGAGATATTTGCGATACCCTGTAAGCGGATCCATAAAATTCTGGCTGTAGAGTCTGGTTTCAAGGCTATCAACAAATGCAGCAATATATAATTTCTGAGGTTCATTAATTATATCAGCTTTAGGATACTTATAAACAAAATGCACATCAAATTCAGGATGATCAATCGGTGAAAAGTTTGACTGGAAACTGTTTGCCGCATTCCAATAATTTTGCTCAAGAATATATCCTCCGGTAAGTTCATCCCCCAGGGTGTCCGACGGAAGCAACTTTGCAATATCAACCCGATTATTATCACGTTTTACTTTCTCACCAAAAACATAAATGCCCTTGTAAACACTATCAACAAGCACTTCACACAAGCTGGAACGTATGCTGTAATTACCCATCTCTTCAAAAAGTTTAAAAGCCAGTGTATTGCGAATAAGTGCTCGATCGTTGAAATTTGACAACAATACCCAATCATTCTCCGGTGGCATACCCAAAATTGAAACATTGTTGTTTGAGCCTGATTCGGTGCGGGTTTCGAGACCGTATGGAGTTTGAGGATAACCGGCTGACGTGGCACCCCGGATTTCAATTCCAATATTTCCACTATAAATATTTGAACTGTCGTTTAAATAAGTAACACTACCAAATCCATTGTATTTTATATCCATGAGGGCGTCGATTTTTGTATCCTCAACAATGGTTTGCCCAAGGGTGTTAATCATAACAATTGGAAGTTCAGAACTCTCAAACACTACTGTTCCTAAATCGGTAACACAAAGCTGAAACGAACCTGTTGCACCGCCATAACCCCAAATCTGGATATAAAGATCCTGCTCTGGTTCAAGTTCGTATAACGTGAGGAAGGAATAATAGCCATTGCCCCCATCATCATCGCAACCTAAAAGCTGAAGATTTGTACATGTTGTATCTGTCCAAACGGCTATACCTGTATCCGTTAAATCACCATTATCGGTAACAAAGCTAATATTACCGGATAGGGGTGCCGCCATTGTAAACCAAATGTCGGAACCCTGAAAATTAGAACATCCCGGAATAAATTCCGTGCCCGGCATACCATTATTATTTACTACAATACAACCTGTATCGACAGGTATAGCTGCACATGGATGACCACCGGGAACCATTGTGCTGTCACAATCAAGGATTGAAGAAAAAACAAGGCCTGTCTGTGGATTGGGGCCATCAGCGAAAACCTGATTCCACCCCGGATCGTATAACTGGTAGGTATTTTCTCCCTCATATTCGCCAGGAGTATAGGATAGTTCCAGCAAATCACCCTCATTGATCTCAATTTCGGCAATGCTTACAAAGTTCAATGCCGAAAAATTCCCAACCAATCCTTCATTAACAAATACTGTAACGTAAGCACCATTCCATCCATCGCCATAACTATCGTGCATGCTTAAAGTGTAAGTGCAAGCCATCAATTGATAGGGCATAGAGTTAAAAAGAATTATAACAACAAGTAATAAATTTTTAAAGTCATACCTGGTGAATTGCTTGCTTGTCATATACTTTATTTTTTAATTGAAGGATCAAATAATTTTATTTATCCACAAATCTAAGACAAATTGAACAAGGTTCAACAAGTTCACTTAATATTTGTAAATACTCTATTGGTTTTTGTTTCTGCTCAAGCTTTTTTTCAAATTTTTAAATTCAGGAACAATGACTATTGCACGTTCCACAGGTTAAACTACTTTTTTTCTCATATCATTAAATTTTAAATTGTTATATTTGCAGATATACGAATTTGTAAATAATAATTATTGAAATATTTTTTAAAAGCAATCCTGAAGGGATTTAGTTCAA
>CAZBSL010000323.1:0-2952 GCA_964494265.1 uncultured Bacteroidales bacterium | reverse complement strand
CGTTCAGGATTTGGGGAAGCTTTGTATGAGCTTGGAAAACAAAATCCAAATATTGTTGCACTTTGTGCCGACCTGATTGGTTCATTAAAAATGAATGCTTTTGCAGATGAATTCCCAGATCGTTTTTTTCAGGTTGGAATTGCAGAAGCTAATATGATGTCGATAGCTGCCGGACTCACAATCGGTGGAAAAATACCGTTTACCGGAACTTTTGCCAACTTTTCAACCGCAAGAGTTTATGATCAGATCAGACAATCAATAGCTTATTCTGATAAAAATGTAAAAATTTGTGCCTCGCATTCAGGAATTACTTTAGGTGAAGACGGTGCAACCCATCAAAGCCTCGAAGACATTGGTTTGATGAGAATATTACCAAACATGACCGTAATTAATACCTGCGATTTTAATCAAACTAAGGCTGCAACGAAAGCAATAGCAGATTTTACAGGGCCTGTTTATCTGCGTTTTGGAAGGCCAAAAGTTCCAAATTTCACTCCTGAAAATGAAAATTTTGAAATCGGAAAGGGGATTTATCTCAATCGGGGAACTGATGTTACGATTATTTCAACTGGACATTTAGTCTGGCCATCGATTGAAGCAGGCAGAATTCTTGAATCAAGAGGAATTAGTGCTGAGATTATTAATATTCATACTATTAAACCACTTGATGAAGAAATTATACTTGAATCCGTTGCTAAAACAAAATGCGTTGTAACTGCCGAAGAACATCAAATGAACGGAGGATTAGGTGATAGCATTGCACAGCTTCTATCACGTAAAATGCCGACTCCCGTCGAAATGGTTGCTATTGATGATAAGTTTGGGGAAAGCGGTAAACCTGAAGAACTTATGACAAAATACGGCTTAGATACCCCCAATATTATTAAAGCAGTTGAAAAAGTAATCCTCAGAAAATAATGCGAATTGTCTTGGTTGGTTATATGGGAAGCGGGAAGTCAACCGTGGGTAAGAAACTTGCCTCTAAACTCAGGTTTTCATTTTATGATACCGACCAAATAATTGAGGAACAATATAAAATCAGCATTTATAACTTTTTTGAAAAGTATGAAGAAGATGTCTTCAGAAAAATTGAATATGATGTTTTAAAAAATATTTTAATTCACAATAATGCAGTTATTTCAACCGGTGGAGGAACCCCCTGTTTTCGAAATAACATGGATATTATAAACAAAAACAGTTATTCTGTTTATATCAAAATGCACATTGATTCTATTGAAACCCGACTGATAAATTCCAAAAAATCAAGACCTTTATTAAAAGATATTTCTCAAACTAATTTGAAAGCGTTTATCGAAAAACAACTTCTCGAACGTGAAAAATATTATAATCAAGCCAATTTAATTATAAAAGGAGAAAAACTTGATATAAATTACCTTATAGAATCGCTCAAAAATCATGGTTTAAGCGTTGATAATCTATAAATTATCAACGCTTAAACCATCTCTTTACGCCTTACTTCACTGATTCTGAAAATTCTTTTCCCGGCTTAAATTTAATAGCCCTTTTTGCTGGAATAATAATTTTTTCCATTGTTGATGGATTAACTCCCTTTCGTTCTCCACGGCTAACTGTCGAAAAAGTCCCAAAACCAACCAAAACTGTTTTCTCACCTTGCTGAAGTGACTTTTTAATAGCACAAATTGCTGAATCCAATGCTTTTGTTGCCTGATCTTTTGTGAGTTCGGCGTCTGAGGCGATTGCTTTTACTAATTCTGCTTTGTTCATTTTTTTTTGATTTAGTGATTAATACATGAGGTTGAATAAATTTTAACAAATATAAAATATTCTGATTAAGAAATATATAAAAATATCTTAAAATTAGAAAAATGTTAATAAAAAGGTGATTTTGTTGAAAACTAATTTAGTTTCATATAGTTTTTCTACTCCACCTTCCAATTTTCAGGGATTTTAAAACCTCGTAAAAAATCAGAAATATTCATTTTCTTTTTTCCGGACAATTGTAATTCAATTATATAAATAAAACCATCATTAATCGCAATTTTCAAAAAGCTTTTATTGTCGGTTAAAATAGTTCCTGAAGGAAGTTCGTGATTATTCTCCTCAACTGAAACTTTAAATATTTTAAATATAATTTTTTTATTATCATCTGATGAAACAAATTCTGAAAAAGCAGCCGGATAAGGACACAGGCCGCGAACAAGATTGTAAATGCTCAAACTATCATTGTTCCAATTAATTTTGCAATCGGTTTTATGAATTTTAGGAGCTGGTTTTATTTCTGCTTCATTTGACAAAAACAAATTTTGTTTTCTAAGCTTCACCTTCCCTTCTTGTATGGCTTTTGTTGTTTTCAATGCCAATTCAGCTCCTTTTATCATCATTTCATCATGCAACTCACCGAGAGTTTCATCGGGCCTAATTAAAATCTTTTCATTAAAAATAATTTCACCCGTATCAATCTGTTTGTCCAAGAAAAATGTTGTTAAACCGCTTTCTGATTCCCCGTTAATAATTGCCCAGTTGATGGGAGCAGCGCCTCTGTATTGTGGTAATAATGAAGCATGAAGATTAAAAGTACCAAGCCTCGGCATTTTCCAAACTATTTCCGGTAACATCCTGAATGCAACTACAATTTGTAAATCTGCATTGAGGTTTTCTAATTGCTGAATAAAATCAGGGTCTTTTAAGTTTTCGGGTTGCAACAAAGGAAAACCGTTTTGAATAGCAAATTTTTTCACAGCCGATTCGCTGAGTTTCTTTCCCCTACCGGCGAGTTTGTCAACTGCCGTAATCACACCAACAATTTCATAACCATTTTTATATAATAAACTAAGTGAAGGAACGGCAAATTCGGGTGTTCCCATAAAAATTATTCGCATGTCTATTTTTTTTTCCGAAAATTCGGAGATTATTTCACGAAATTAAAAAAAACATAAACAATAACAGCGGATAGCGTAAAATAAAATATAT
>CAZBSL010000322.1:0-2991 GCA_964494265.1 uncultured Bacteroidales bacterium | reverse complement strand
AAAAAAATTATAGAATTTTAAAACCATAAGCCATGCAAAGAAAAATAAACCTAAAAATTTTATCCTTAATCATTTTTACAAGCATTTCATTAGTATTGTTTTCCCAAAAGCCACCAGAAAAGTTTGGAAAGATATCGTCTGAAGATTTAAAAAACCAAATTTGCCCCATTGATTCAAATGCTCATGCCTATTTTATTTTTGATTATGGAAATTCATATTTTGAATATGCTGATACCAAAATTCGTTCAAAAGATGCAGGAGACCGAAAAGGATTTCAGTTACATTTTAAACGACATTTCAGAATAAAAATACTTGATAATCAGGGATTTTCCTGGGCAAATATTGGAATTCGTTTATATCGGGATGACGATGAAGAGAAAATCGTAAAACTAAGGGCATTTACTTATAATCTGGAGAATAATAAGGTTGTAAAAACAAAACTTGAAAAAAAAGATGTTTATAATGAAGAAACCAGTAAATACTGGATCACAAGGAAATTTGCAATGCCTAATGTGAAGCCGGGTTCTATCATTGAAGTAGAGTACATGGTTTTATCAGACTTTTATTTTAATTTGCGAGAATGGTACTTTCAGAAAACTATTCCCGTATTACAAAGTGAATATCATGTTTTTATACCTGAATACTTTAACTTTAGCCAAACACAAAAAGGCTATTTCCCAATAAAAAAGGAAAGAGACACTAAACAAAAAGAAATATCAATATCTTATGAACAAAAGACAAGGGTTAGTGTTGTACGTGAACAAAATTACACCACAAATACATATAAATATCAGGAAAACGTTTATCATTATTATGCAAAAAATATTCCTGCTTTCACTATTGAAGAATATTTAAGAACTGAAGAAAACTACCTTAGTAAGTATGAGTTTGAACTTTATTCCACGAAATTCCCTAATACAACAATGAAATACTTTACAACGAGCTGGGAGAAGATAAATAAAAACCTATTAAATAATTACAACTTTGGAAAAGAGTTAAACAAGTCATCACATATTAAAAGCGACGTAGAAACACTTAAAAAGCTGAATCTAAATGGCCTTCCACTTTTAAACAGTGCATTTAATTTTCTGAAAAACAAAATGGCCTGGAATAGCTATAGAAATAAATACGTAACTTCATCGTTGAGTAAAACTTATAAAGAAGCAAAGGGGAACTGTGCTGAAATTAACTTAAATCTGGTAATTTTACTCAGAGAATTAGGTTTTGATGCTTACCCTGTCATACTTAGTACACAAGACAATGGGATAATACATCCGGCTCATCCTTCAATTAGCAGTTTTAATTATGTTATAGCAATGGCAAAGATCGGTAGCGACACAGTGTTAATGGATGCCACAGACTCACATTCAGAAATAAACTTACTGCCAATCCGATGCCTAAACGACAAAGGCATGGTAGTAAACAATACAGGTGGTGGTTGGATTTATCTGATGGATTACAAACCTTATTCATTAGTGGAAAGCTACAAACTGGATGTAAACAAAGATCTTAGCATAAATGGTATCAACCAAATGAAGTTAAAAGATTATGCTGTATATCAATACAAAAAACGAATCGAAAAACACAACGATATTAGCGAATATAAAGCATCTTTAGAAAAAGGAATCAAAGATTGCAAAATACATAAACTTGAAGTGACTGATCCGGACACAATTCAAGAAGATATGAAGATAATATCTGAATTCACACAAAACAACTATATTGAGCAATCAAATGATATCGCATTCTTCAAACCTGCATACCATGCATTTGTTTCAAAAAATCCTTTTAAACTTGAAGAACGTGAGTACCCTGTTGAGTTTAATTATCCTTTTTTAGTTCAACAGATTTATACAATCTCAATCCCTGATAATTTTACCATTACCGAAATACCGGAATCGATTAAAGCTCGCACACCTGATGGAAAAATAAAATATATCTACAATATAAAACAACTTGGCAACAATATCACACTGACAATTATGTTTTCACTAACCAAAACACTTTTCTTACCCGAAGAATACCAAACATTGAAAAATGTTTATCAAATGATAATCAATAAACAAAATGAAATGATTGTACTTAAAAAAGTGGAATGAAAAAACCGATTCTTATTTTATTAGCAATAATTGTTGCGGTTTATGTTGCTGATGGACAACATAATTATAATGTTAACAATATTGCAGATTCATTACAAAAAAATGCAGATGCTGTTTTTCGGTTTTATAAAACATCCTACGAAAGGAATTCGGTTGATAAATATACAATAAATGTGCATTATGCCGTAAGCATTTTAAACCAAAATGGCAAACGTGTTGCTGAGTTGCTTGTCTTTTACGACAGAAATTCAACTATGTCGGACTTTAAGGGTTTTCTGTATAGCAAAAATGGTAATTTGCGGGCTAAGTTGAAGAAAAAAGAAATAAAAGACTATGCAATAAACAACAGCTATACATTATTTAGTGATAGCAGGGTGAAATATTTCATGCCTGTAGTTTCGGATTATCCTTATACAATTGAATATAAATACACCATTGAAAACAAAGGTGTTGTTGGGTTCCAAACATGGATGCCTCAAAAATGGTTTAATATCTCGGTAGAAGACGCAGAACTTTCTTTTAAAACATCCGCAGAATTCAATATAAAATTTAAGGAACTAAACCATGATTTTATCAAAGATATTGCATTTTCAGATGGAATGAATATTTACAAGTGGTCTACGGAAAACCTTAAAGCTATTGAATACGAACCTAATGCTCCAAACTACTTAGATTTTATGCCTGCAGTTTTGTTGTCGCCTAACGAAATAGTTTACGAAGGCACAAATGGGGATTTTTCATCATGGAAAAGTTATGGCAAATGGACTAGCAACCTTATTTCAGGTAGGGATGAACTGCCTGAGGAAACAATAGGATATATAAAAGATTTAACGGATACAATAGATGAAAAAAGAGATAAAGCCAAAGCCATATACAAATATATGCAGAACCG
>CAZBSL010000321.1:0-3007 GCA_964494265.1 uncultured Bacteroidales bacterium | reverse complement strand
ATATACAACCGAAGCACTTTTTAATGAAATTTCGTATTCACCTGAATCACCTCCGGTAACGATTGCAATATTTTTTTTCATGTGTTCACCTTATATAATTTTATGCATTATTATTAGATGCAAATATAATTAATTAATCTCATTTTGTTTATAATAATTGAAGCCAATATATTAATATCTTTGCGGCTTAACATGCAATAATAGTGTAATTTTGATGTTATATAAATGAAAATTTGTAAAATATTTTTAATGCGTCATTTACAATGGTTTCTGGTGTAAATTCACAAATAAAATGAGTCTCCTCCGGTTTTTAATCAGCAAGAAATTTTTTATTAACCTCTCAATTGCCGTCATTCTAACGATTGTAATAATTTGGGGGACATTAAAAATATTGGATTCCTATACATTACATGGCGAAAATTATATCTTACCTGATTATACAGGATTTACTTTCAATGAAATAAAAGCATTTTCAACTGAAGGAGAATTTGAATATCTTGTTATTGACTCAATTTTTGATCCGAATAAAGAAAAGGCAAGTATCGTTTTACAGGATCCACCACCTTTTTCTAAGGTTAAAAATGGTAGAAAAATATATTTAACTATTGTAGCAATAATGCCCGAACAAGTAGAAATGCCAAATCTTGAAAACCTTACCCTAAGGCAGGCTATGAATATCTTGAAATCAGTCGGATTAAAAGTGAACTCTTTAAATTATATTCCTGATTTTGCTTTAAATGCTGTAAGAACTCAAAAAGTTTTTGGTGACACTATCTTTCCGGGAACATTGATCGAGAAAGGTTCGGGGATAGATTTGGTTTTAGGCGGAAACGAGGACATTAAAGTTCAGGTTCCGTTTTTGATCGGAATGACTCAAAAAGAAGCAAATAAAATTATAAATCTATCTTCATTTAATGTGGGTGATGAAGTTTTTCTGGACGGGAAAAACGAATTGCACTCAAGAGTCTATAAACAGGAGCCATCATATATCTTGGATACATCATTAAATCTTGGCGAAGCAATAGATATTTGGTATAGATCAGATTTGAATTTTGATTTTGAAGAACTTCTTGAAAGTCTTAAACCTGATACTCTTAACATCGATTCTTTGCTGATGCCAATTGATTCGATTAATGAAATAATGTTTGATTAAAGAAATTCAAATGAAAAAAATATTCCTACTTATAATAATTTTTTCTGCTTGCGTTGAAAGTTTCTCGCAGGAAATACTGATAGGATTACAATATAATCCGATTATTCAACAAAACACGAGTAATCTTAAATCGACTGACGAAAATATTTTTTTGAAATATAAATCTGTTAATTTACCTTTTTCTGATGATTTTTCATCAGATTACATTTACCCTGACACGGCTCGATGGATTGATAATGAGGTGTTCATAAATAGTGATTTCCCATTATTTCCAATCGACTATGGTGCAGCAACTTTTGATGCAATTAATGCTTTCGGTATTATTTACCCTGAGGGTGGTTCGTATCCGTTTATTGCCGATCACCTGACATCAAGGCCAATTAGATTAGATTCTGTTTTTTCACCCATAAAAAAAGCAATTTCTTTGTCTGATTCAATATATTTCAGTTTTAATTATCAACCACAAGGCCGCGGCCTGGCTCCACAAACAAACGATTCAATAATTCTTGAATTTGGAATTTATGGTGATACAGTTTTTGCATACATAGATTCTATTTATGTTCAAATGAGTTCTTATCCTGATATTAGCCCTGGCGATACTATTTTTCCGTATGATAAACTCCAAAGCCCTTGCTACGATACCACAATTACGGTTAAGGATACATTATATTATGCTGATTCCTTGCGTATCCCATGCGATTCGGTTTTTGAACGAAAAACAAATTGGAATTATATTTGGTCATCTGAAGGGATGGAACTTGACACTTTTTATACTAAATATAATCAATATTTTAAGCGTGTGATGATACCTCTAAACACAATTGATGATAGCGCAAAGTATTTTAAAAATGATTTTCAGATCAGGTTTTTTAATTATGCCAGTCTGGGAAGTGGTATAGTTCCGAGTATGCAAAGTAATTGTGACCAATGGAATATAGATAATGTGTATTTAAATATTGATCGTTCTATTGGTGATACGGTGTTGGATAAAATTTCATTTGTTGAAAGGGCGCCATCGTTTTTGGAAAAATATCAGGTAATGCCCTACAGACAATATCAGGGTGATCCGATTGAGGCCATCAAAGACACTATTCACATGCTGATTAGTAACTTAAACAATATAGAGTATTTTACAAATTATGATTTTAATATTAAGGAAAAAGATGGCCCCTTTGAATACACCTATTCGGGAGGTGAATGTGTTTTATCGCCATTTTATTCATTAGGTTATCAAAGTTGTGCGACTTGTCAAAAACACGCCTGCCCTCATATAAATTTTATTTTTCCTATTTCAATAGCAAAAGAAAATGTTGAATTTGAAGTTGAACACAGAATACAAGGCGATTATCCTGGTGGAGAAATGGTTGGCGATACGATATATTATACTCAGGAATTTGCTAATTATTTTTCTTATGATGATGGAACCTCTGAAGCCGGATACGGTTTAATCGGTAACGGTGCAAAACTTGCATATAAGTTTGATATTCAGAAACCCGACTCATTAAGATCAATAATGATGTTTTTTAATAGAACATTATCCGGAGCAAATCAAAAATTTTTTAGATTATGTGTTTGGGATGATAATAACGGAAAACCCGGAAATATAATTTATTCAAAACCTAATGTCAAGCCAATTTTTGAAGAAGGTTTAAATCGATTCCATACTTATCATCTTGATTCAGTAATTTACATAAGCAGCACAATTTATGTTGGTTGGACACAAATGTCAGACGATTTCCTGAATCTTGGTTATGATACCTATATTAATTCCAGATCAGAGATTTTTTATAGTATTGACGGAGAGTGGCAAAACTCAACCTACAAAGGCTCATTAATGATTAGGCCGGTAATTGG
>CAZBSL010000320.1:0-3014 GCA_964494265.1 uncultured Bacteroidales bacterium | reverse complement strand
AGGAAATAATTAGATTTTACTAATATTTAAAAATGTCAATAGATACTTATCTAATCTACTTTTATTATCTTGGATTATTGTAATAATCGTCAGCTTTGCTTCCCCATTGCGATGGAGATTTGAAAACATCAAGATCATTTGGCTCGAAAGTTCGGTTATTAAGCTCATATTGCCATCTATAATTGGCTAACTCACCTAAGGCATTAGAATGAATTAAAATAAAATTATTTGTTACCAAATCCCTAGCGGCGAAAACAAACTTTTTATTTCTTTGAGTACCTAAAACATAATAATGCCAGATTTCGTAAGGAAATGAACTGGGTTCATGATGACTGTCGGCGATATGATTTGGAGGTCCCCACCTTAAATACACTCGTCCTCTGTCTGTTTCATACCCTTTATGGATTTGAGTTGAAAAAGCTTGATTCACCTTTCTAACTTCAATGGCATATTTTTTCCATGCTTCTTCGGGATTATTTTCATTTCTTGATAACCAAAAATTATAAAAATATTGTTGCATTGTTTTCAAATCAACATCATTCATGAGATTTTCTGCAAAAGATGCATCTAATTGTGAAGAAATGGGATATAAAGACCTAATATATTCAGTAAGTGTGTCTTTGTTTGTTATTCTCGCAGCGAAGGTGTTTTGGACAATAATATCATTGATATCGCTGACTTCAAACTCGATATCGGGATTACTTCTTTGGAAAAAAATTTGTTTTGAGGTATGTAACTCGTTTTCCCTATCTCTAACTTCTACAACTAATGAATAATCACCGCTTGGTAGTCGCGAAATATCAAATTTATTAAAAACTACGTTTACCGGTAAAGCTTCTTCCCTTTTAAATTTTTGCAAAAAACTGATTTTTGCTCCTGTATTAAAAGATTCAACAAAATATGAAACCAAATATGGGCCATTTTCTCCAAATAATTTATCTGCATTATATACCTCCGAATAAAAAGTAATTTCATTTATCGAAGCCGGATAAAAATTATAAACAAAAGGAACAATATCAAAACCGCTTTTTGTTAAAATATTGGCTTTATCGGTTTTAGTAAATGATTTAACAAGTTGAATGTCTGATAAAGATATGCTATCAGCCGGAAAATCAATAGTAACAGGTTCGGTTGTTATGTAAGGTTCTTTTTCCTCATTTTTATCAGAAATAATTATTTCAAAGTTATACTCACCATTAGGTAACAAAAATCGCTGCTGGTCGATAAAACTATAATTTATATTCGAGGTGTCTTCAACTTCAGGGCTATAAACCTCGTATTTTAAAAAATCAACAATTTCATCATCATTCCTAAAAATCATGGTTACTTCAATTGTTCCTTTAAATTTGCCATTTTCCTGTTTTATATAATTAACACTATTTCCAAGGATTGAAAGATATGTTTCAACATAAGGTCCGTCAACAGGTGATAAAAATGTTGAATATGACAAAAACCCATTTAGGTTCTTTGCATTAGAAAAATAAGAAAAGAAAAATAAGAAAAATATTAGTGGTAGGAGAAATTGTTTATTCATGATGAATTTATTTAGTGTTTTGGTTTTTAGTTATTTCAACTTATTTAAGTTTTTTAACAAAGTTAGAAAAATTTAGAAATTAAACAAGAATAAATCAGTTAGCGGTAAAAAAACAGCAGTTTTCGGTTTTCATCAATAAATAAATATTTTAAAAAAATTGTAGATTACAAAATAATTGTACTTTTGCAGCGGAAAAATGGCAGAGTGGTCGAATGCGGCGGTCTTGAAAACCGTTGAGGGTCATACCTCCGGGGGTTCGAATCCCTCTTTTTCCGCAAAACTGCACCAATGCTTCGTTTAGCTTCCACGGAATTTGAACGAAGCTTTTTTATTTAAGTTTTTGTTTATATAATGCCCATGTTTCATTTATACCAAACGGTTTATAGAGATAATAAGCCTGATTATTATATATTAGCACTTTTTTAATAAAAGAATGTTTCAATTCAGTACCTACATAAATCTTCCTGGTACTTAATTCTAATTTGTTAATCAATTTTTTTGCAGAGGAGTTCTTATAAACAAAATAAACTTGGTTTAAACAATTGTCAATAATTATATCGCCATGCCATTTCCAATTCAAGTAGTTTTTAATATCAGATTTATCATTTAAAGAATCATCAAAATGTTCAAAGTAAATCCTTGTTTGATTAATAAGTTCACAATTATTATTAAATTCATATAGCAAATTATATGTTTCATCTAAAACATATATTACATCTCCAACATTAAAAATATCACCCTGTATTTCTTTATTCATAAAATTTTTTTCAAAATTTGATATTGTGTGATAGTATTTTGCAACTTTCCCTCGGATTTTGCTTGGATGGACTCTTTGTTTTATAACCCCATTGAATACTAATTCATCATAAAAACGCCAAACCCTATCATTATCTGAAATGGAATAAAAAATATTTTCATTTTGGTTTTCATCTATGTAACCATATTTAATTTTATCACCTAAAGAACTAATATCCTGAAAAAAGTATTTTTCATTTAGCTTAAATTGATATGTTTCCAAGTTTTTTTTTAGCAATTTAAATGATACCGGTTTGTCGAGCTTAATGGAATCCTTTGTGAATATAAGTTGGTGAATATTATCATTATCAGATATTAAATGTAGGTTTCCAAAAATATCTTTATATAAACCTTTCGCTTTGTTTTTAAGGTTTAATGTAATTAATGTGTCGCCTTCAAAATTTAATGTAACTAATTTACAATCATTAAAGTTTGATTTGTAGGTTAATAAGATTAAGGCATCGTTTATAATTTCAAAATCCAGAATCGAATAAGCTCGGTCTTTATAAATATAATCAACTCTTTTGTCGCTTATTGTAAAATCATCTAATAGAAAAGTTTTAGGAAATAGTTTTATTATATTTTTTTTGTTTAAATCTTTTGGTTTAATTTTATAAGTTTTTGTTTCATATCCGATACAAGAAATTTTTAAAGTAATCGGGAGCTTAATATTTTCAATAGAAAA
>CAZBSL010000319.1:0-3036 GCA_964494265.1 uncultured Bacteroidales bacterium | reverse complement strand
TATATATTAAATTTATGTGCTTTTTCGGATAATATAAATATTAAACTTCGTGTGCCCATTTTAAAATACAACCAGTTTTAGACTAATCATATTGACTACAAATATACAATTTTTTTTTAAATACAAAAAAAATGTATTAAATATTTAGTATTTTTTTTCTGTAGGATAAATCAGTTCTCCATCAGAAAACATCTTCACAAGATAGCCTTCACCCGGTTTGGCATTGCCAATTCCATTTACCCAATTTGGCCCAATTTTCCTAATCATTTCACCTTGTGAATTTCTGATAAAATCAAGATTATCACCGATTAACGAACTGAAAGCTGTGAGGGCATTCAAAGAGTTTTGAGGGAAATAACTTACAAATTGAAACCCTGCAAATACTGGAATAATGGTGGACGGATCAACCGCTATACCTTCAATTTCAAATGAATTATTTTCAAACATTTTTATTAAATATCCTTCATCAATTTTCCAATTACCAATATTATTCACCCAATTTGGCCCTATTTTTCGCAACATAGCTCCCTCGGAATTTCTTACAAAGTCAAGATTTTCGTTTAAAACATCTTCTAAAACTATCATCAAATCCGGATTCTCAGGAATTATATACGAAGAAACAAACTGAAATCCTGTTTCTAAATTAATTGTTATTGTATCAATCGTTGATTCATTTGTATTATAAAAAATATAATTCCCTTTCCCGCTATCCCAGTTTGTTATAACTATGTCTCCATCATTGCTGTATTCATAATTCACAATAACTTCATCACCTGAATTAAGATTTTCATTAAATGAAATCCAATTTCTGTTTGAAACCGATGTAAATTCATTAAAATTAAGTGTTATTCCATTTTTTATGACAGATACAATATTTTCAATAATTTGTTTTTCAAGGTAAATTATAGAAATATTTTCTTGCTCGATTTGAAAAACTTCTTGTTTATTTATAATTATTTCTTTGTCGAGATCGGCCATTAAAATAGCTTCCACTACTGAATTTGTTGATGAAGTGTATGAAGGATTCATTTGAAAACCCGCTCCATCTTTTAGAGCAATTTTCATGGGAAGCCACCAACCACCATAGATCAGATCAAGCACGCCATTGTTTGTAACATCGGCAAGCAGTATTCCCGACCCGTAACCAAAATTTTGAGATTGCCAGGATGCTGAAGACGTTGAAGGTATGCCACTTAAAAAATCATATAACCTAACTTTCCCCTCCCCTCCTAATTGAGAATTGCCGGTCATAGTTAGTGAAGGATAAGTCAGGCTGTTAACGAAGCCTATATCAATGGAGTTAATAAAATTTAAATTTTCAGCAGATTGCCATGCGGGAACATCTGAAATATTTCCTTCATCATCGGCGAGATAAATATAATTTGGTGTTTCTTCGCAAGAAAAAATAACATCAAGAAATCCGTTTGCATCCATATCGGCAAAATCAACATCAAGTGATCCCATAGTTATTGAGGAATTCCATTGATCCGAATTATTGAAAACACCGGCATTATTATAAAAAATCTTTCCATAATCAAATATGGAATTGTAAGGCTCACCCGCTGTAGTAGCAAGATCAAGGTCACCATCGCCGTCAGCATCGCCTAAAGCACAGCTAAAAGTATAAAATTGTTCGGATTGAAAAGAGGGGATAGATTCAAGTGTGCCGTTATTGTTATAATAAACTTTAACATAGCCGGGATCATTGAAGCCACCTTCTCCAAGGTAAACAGAAACTGCTACATCTATCCAGCCATCTTTATCAATATCACCACATGACAGATGCCCGTGATAATCAATGTCAGAAGATTCCCAATCAGGATCTAAAGGAAAAGTTCCGTCGCCCTGATTATAGTAAACCACAAGGTGTTGACGATGAATATCGTTACCATCAGCAACAATAATATCCTTCCAACCGTCATTATTAATATCGGCAAGCCCGAGGCCAGTCGATATGCTTCCATTTGCATTTGATTCCCAATCGGGTGAAGTATTAAAAGGAATTTCCTGTCCTATTAGATAAGAAGTAAATAATACAAAATAAATTATAACGGAAAGTGTTAGTGTTTTTTTCATAAGCTTGTTTTATTTTTTTTATTGAGAATTCCAAATATAGTCAATTTTTTAATCAAATTCTATTCTTTATATCATTTGTATTCACTTTCTTTTCCAATTCAAGTGATTGTAAATTGTATGAAAAGATTTATTGTTTAATAAATGAGATTTTATTTAAATTGGAATTATATATTTTCTTTACTTCCCAATCAGCTCCGCCATTAGTAGTTTTAACAATTGGAACTCCTTTTGGCAAGCCTGATGAAAATCCTACTGCCAATGCAAGCTGGCTATCCCAGGCATCTAACCCAACCATGAAATAATATCCCTGATCTGTTTTCTGTATAGTCCAATTTGTTCCTCCATCTTTAGTGAAGCAAATATGCCCCATATCCATAGCTCCCCACCATGTTTGCGAATTAAGCATGATCAGATGATTGATATCGGCCTTGGCACCACCACCTCCGGCACCGGGAACTGAATCATTTTTCCATGTCGTTCCGCCATCGGTGCTTACCATGTAGTGTGACTTCCCGCCATATACAACAATGGTATTTTCTGAAGAAGTTACACCGATCCATTCCCATTTGTTGTAATTATTTGCCGGAAAGACTGAATCCCAGCTAACACCCCCATTTAGTGTATAAGCAATAAATCCTCTTATAGTTCCAGTACCAATTCCTCCAACAACATATACTTTTTCAGGACTGATTGCATAGATTCCCTGCAATCCATCGCAGTGAAAAAAGTTTGTATCGAACATAGCCCAGATGTTTCCATCATCCGTCGAATTATAAACTACTCCTTTACCACCACTGATCCAAATATTGGTTTCATTCACAATAGAAATAGACATCAGTTCATTGTTTGGATAATAGTCAGGAGCCGGTATGCGTGTCCAGGTCTGCCCCCCATCTTTTGTTCGCAAAATCACATTATCGGATGCCGTTGCCCATACATTGTTTTCATCTACAGCCCAAA
>CAZBSL010000318.1:0-3037 GCA_964494265.1 uncultured Bacteroidales bacterium | reverse complement strand
TAATCCCGTTGAAGCAAAAGTTATTTCTACTTCAAGATGACTAAGTCCTACAGTGATTGTATCGAGATAATTGACATTTACTTCTTGTGGAACATCTTTCCAAATATGCAGGCTGGGATCTCCCAAAACACAGAATACTCTGTAATGATATTCTACCCAGGGATCTGTTCCGAAAATCTCATACATATAAAATTTCCCTCGTAGCAAAGCCTGACCGGGAGTGTCCATTTCTTCCTGGAACATTCCCACATAAATACCTTTATCTATTTTATTATTGTAAGTTGTATGTGTATTGGAAGTAGGGCCAACAAAAGCACAGCCTCCTCCCGAATAATCCTCTAAAGAACCTAATTCAATCCATGCTTCGCCAAAACAATTACCCCCTCCGTTGAACATGGCAACTCCACAGCCAATACTTGTCACAAAAGTAAATTGCTGTCCATTCTCCAGGCCATTAACATCTGATTGATAAAAACCGTAACAATTAGCATTCCATCCTGAGTGCCATCCTTCACCCCGATAGTTTAAATAACTTCGCCCATCATTAATTGCCTCAATAACATCATCTAAATCCATTGTGCATTCGCTTCCCCATTCCTCCCCATCGCTCATTAATGTGTCAACAGATGTAAAACCACCATCCTCCATCATCAGGCCGGCAACAAAACGTTTGGTTTCTACTTGAGATTCATAAGCATTATTTGAACAGCAAATTCCTTTTTTAAACCATGCAGTATCACCCGTATAAGGATATTTTTCATACATAATAAATTTATTTACCATTACTTGCAGGCGATAATCATTTTGATTAGTAAAACGGCCTATCATCATTTCCGGGAAGTGGTCGTTTCCATCTATTTCTACAAAGTAATCCTCATTAGGAAATGAATAACCGTAATCCACGATTTTTTTTGGAAAGATACCATCATCACCTATTATTAATACATAAGTTGGAGGATGCTCCCAATTATAGTATGCATCGATGATATGATTTTTGATAATATCGGGATTATTCGAGTTAGCATCAATGTCGCTAAATTTTGTTATATGTATATCAGTACCACTTCGGCGATTCCATTCGGCATATTGTTGGAAGGTTTCGACAAATTCATCAGGCATAATACATAACATTAACTCCCGGCCACTTTCATTACCATCGTAAAGATTGTCCAAAACATTCTGATAATTAAAAATAAAACTGCGGTATAATTTCCCGAATGAGGGGCTAATAGCTTTTCGTGCAGTTGTTTTAGGATTCACAACCTCACCTTCACTGTAATTAATCCTGACTGTAATTGAAGAAACTGTTTGTAATTCCTTTTTTGCAGGAATATAACGCATAGGATAAACAGAAAGACGTGCAATGCGCAAATCACGAAAAATCGAAGGCGAGTCTATGCTTGCAAGTTCTTTAGGAAAAATATCATTAGAATTATATGCCACCTGATTTTCTGTGTAAGGAGATTCAGGTTGGCCTTCGAACCAACTTACTCGTGCCGGAGGCAAATAAATATTCTGGAATGTTTGAATATCGCCTGTTTCAATAACTTCAAGCGAAACAGCCGAATTATCAGGTATGGCCAATATTTTTGCGATATGAGGCAAGGCGGGAAAACCCGATTCATTTAAGGAAATTTCTGTCATTAAATCAACAACCTGGTAAGTTTTTCCTTCTTTTAATAATGACTTTATATCAAATCCCGAAAGCTCAATTTTAATTATAGTGCTGCTGTTATCATTGCTGATAAGTGTAACTTTTGGAGGGATTTTCGATACTTTATTTTTATCCAACGAAACCCATTCAGCGTTCATTTTAAATGGTATAAATACTGAAATGAATAGAATAATTAATAGTTTTTTAAACTTCGTAGCCTCTTTTTTCATAAAAAAATATCTTTTCGTCTAATTAATTTTAATAAAGACAATTGATATTAAAGAAGGTTGCAGAAGCTCTATCTAAAAATATTATGACGATGTTTTATGAAAAAAAAAATACTATAAAGTAATAAATAAACATTTTGGATTTTAGAATAATCAAGTATTTTAGGAATTGACAATACCTGATTAACTTAATAATTTCTTAATTGAAATATCGAAAAACGGTTAATTTTGCAAAAAATCAAAAAATCAATTCAATGACATTAATAAAATCAATATCAGGAATAAGAGGAACAATAGGTGGAAATC
This sequence comes from uncultured Bacteroidales bacterium, assembly GCA_964494265.1. Taxonomy (GTDB): domain Bacteria; phylum Bacteroidota; class Bacteroidia; order Bacteroidales; family JAEINX01; genus JAEINX01. The sequence goes on along the minus strand of CAZBSL010000318.1, from coordinate 850 downwards.
AGGGTGAAGGACTAAGCCCCTTTGATATAGTGAAATTCACGGCGGCTTATGCAATATTCAATAAGAAGCAATGTGATAAAGAGAAGATTAGAATTGTTGTTGGCCGTGATGCAAGGATATCTGGTGTAATGGTTAACAATCTTGTTTGCGGTACTTTGATGGGAATTGGAGCGGATGTTATTGATGCAGGCTTGTCCACCACGCCAACAATTGAAGTAGCTGTTACCGAAATGAATGCCGATGGCGGAATAATTCTTACGGCAAGCCATAATCCCAAACAATGGAATGCACTTAAACTTCTGAATAATAAAGGGGAGTTTTTATCAGCTGATGATGGAGAAGAAGTTTTAAGAATTGGTGATTCTCCGGATATAAATTTTTCGGAAGTTGACTACCTGGGTTCTTATACCGAATATAAATCTGCAATTCAAGATCATATTAATAAAATTTTAGAACTGGAGTTTGTTGATGTTTATGCTATTAAAAAAGCCAATTTCACAATTGCAGTAGATGCGGTGAATTCAACCGGAGGGATTTCAATACCTGAGTTGCTTGAAGCCTTGGGAGTAAAAAACATAATTAAACTTTATTGCGAGCCTAACGGGCATTTTCCTCATAATCCCGAACCCTTACCCGAAAATCTTAAAGAAATTTCAAAACTTGTGGTTGATAAAAAAGCTGATCTTGGTTTTGTTGTCGATCCCGATGTCGATAGGCTTGCTATTGTTTGCGAAGACGGATCAATGTTTGGCGAGGAATATACTTTGGTGGCTGTTGCAGATTATGTTCTGAAAAACACTAAAGGAAACACAGTTTCAAATATGTCGTCAACAAGGGCTTTGCGTGATGT
>CAZBSL010000317.1:0-3086 GCA_964494265.1 uncultured Bacteroidales bacterium | reverse complement strand
AAGGATTCCATCTTTCAAAAAGATGGAATCCTTTGATTTATAATCTATTTGTTTTATCATATGATAACAAAACAAACAAAATACGTCTGGCTTTTTATTCTTTTCATTATTCTTATTCCTTTAACTAAATCTCAGTTAGTTATTGATCCGGCTTTATTACCAAAGCAGCTTTTATTTTCGTTATTCACACTTATCCTTTCATTTTTTGTTTTATTTGATGATTCTGGAAAGCAAAATACTAATTCAAATAACGATTATTTTATTATCTATTTAATTGGATTATTTATTCTTTTATCAAGTGTTTCAATATTTAATGCAATAAATCGTGGCGAAGCATTATGGGAATGGCTAAGAACTTCAAATAATTTGATATTTATTCCATTAGGTTATTTTGCATTAAAAAAAACAAATCAAACCGATTTAATTAAAATTTTAAGCATAGCTGTTTTAATTGTTGCCCTGATAGTAGTTTTGTCAGGTTTATTTCGGTTTGCAGATTTATTGATAAGTGAAGAATTTGGACATCAGCTAAGCTATAAAGTTTTTGTAAGCTTTGGCCACCGTAATCTTTATTCCCAATTTTTATTGTTATGTATGCCATTTATTATGATGGGCATTATTTTGTTTAAAAGCCGTTTAAGGCTGGGTTTAATTATTTTATCGTTCTTAATTTTATTGTTAATAACCGGTTTGTTAACAAAATCGGTATGGGTTAGTTTAAGTGTTGCTGTTTTACAAACTATTATATTAGGAGTATTTCTCTTTCGTAATATACAAATTAAAAAATATATTATTCCTGTAAGTATATTTTTTGTTTCTATAGTTATTTCCGTGATAATCATTATTAGATTGACATCGGTAGAAACATTTACAAAACAAACTGATTTCATTGAGAATTATAAACACGGCTCTTCTTTGGAAAGAGTAAATTTATGGGAAAAATCACTTCAAATATTTAAAGAAAGACCTGTTTTCGGTATTGGCCAGGCTAATTGGAAAATTCATATCCCTAAGTATGGTACCAAAGATATGCATTCGGCTGAGGGCAAAATACACTTTCAAAGGCCACATAATGATTTCCTTTGGATGCTAACTGAAACCGGTATTATTTCTTTAATTATATATTTGATAATAATAGGTGTCTTTTATTTTTATGCTTTTTCAAACTTTTCAAAAGCAAAAACACTAAAAGAAAAAGCCATTTCAATCACCTTGCTTTTTGGACTAACTTCTTTTATAATAATTTCTTTATTGAGCTTTCCTAAAGAGAGAGTAGAACATACATTTTATTTTCACATTATCTTAATATTAATTTTACTGACTCGGCAAAAAGAAAAGAAAATTAAATTAAAGGCCTCACCCATAGCAATAAAGAATATAGTTGTAATAACAGCCTTAATTTTGTCGGCTGCGACTCTGCTTGTAACAGCAATAAGAACAAATAGCGAAATGCATACATTAAAAGCCTTAGAATTAAAATCGAAATCTTCATGGAAAGGTGTAATAAAAGAGATTAGAAAGGCTGAGAATTATTTTTATAAAACCGATCCCACAGCAACTCCATTGTGCTGGTATTCTGGTTCGGCATATTTTAATCTTGGAGATAAAAAAAGTGCTTTTGATCAATTCAAAAAGGCATATGCGATTCATCCGAATCATGTCCATGTATTAAACAATCTGGCAACTTCTTATGAATTAGAAGGATCCCACGATAGTGCAATAGTTTTATATAAAAGAGCTATCAAAATCTCACCCGGTTTTATTGACCCGTATCTTAATCTTTGTGCGGTTCATTTTAATACCGGACAAATAGATAAAGCATTTAATGTATTAAAGAAAATTGATCCCGAATATAGTTCAGAAAAATACGAGGAATATTTGATTGCAGTTATAAAAGAAAAAATCAGGCTATTAAAAAATACGATTAATGAAAATGTTTTATCACTCAAGTTAAATGCAATTAAAAGAAGCAATGATTGGATATTGTTAATTCATCAACATTCAATACATAACAATTTAGATATTGAATCTCAAATTATAGAGGAAGGAATTTATTCACTTGAAGAAATAGATAAAGCAATTACTCATGATGAGGCTGAAAATTTAAGAAAAAAATATATAAAAAAAATGTGTAAATGATTTGAAATTTGTATAAATTTGTATTTCTAATTATTAAAAAAATCTTTTTATCATGAAATCAATCAAAATATTAGCATTATTGTTGGTTTTAAGCTTGAGTTTATGCTCAGTTGTTTTAGCCAATTTCGGTAACGAAGGCCATAATAAAGGAAGAGATCCTTTAATAAATTCAATTAATCCCGAGTCAGGTCATCCGTGGCAGATCTTAACAGTAACTATTTCAGGGCAAAACACAAATTTTTCTCAGGGTACGAATATGGTTTGGTTTGAACAGGGAACTTCAGCAATTCAGGCTTATAATATTAATTCGGTAAATGATACGATATTAAATGCTACTTTTGATTTACCTTATTCTCCGTTAGGATATTATGATGTAAATTGTTATAGTTCATACAACGGATTGCTTCAACCACTTGAAAACGGTTTTTTATTAGAATTTCCTACAATTAATTCAATAAACCCTGAGTCAGGTAATCCCGGACAAACCTTAATGGTAACTATTTCGGGGCAAAATACACATTTTACTCAGGGAACAAATATGATTTGGTTTGAACAGGGTTCTTCAACAATTCAGGCTTATAATGTTAATTCGGTAAATGATACGATATTGGATGCTACATTTAATTTACCCTATTCTCCATTAGGATATTATGATGTAAATGGTTGCAACTATTATGATGGAACATTTATTCCACTTGAAAACGGGTTTTTATTAAATGAATTTCAAACTTATTATCTTGAAACGGGTTTTCAATTTATTTCCTCCCGGCTTATTCCCGAAAATCCTGATATGTTAATTGTTATGGCTGATGTGCTAAATAACAATCTTAGTTTCGCAAGAAACTCACAAGGGCAGACATTACGAAAAATCGGCCCAAACTGGGTAAACGGCATAGGTGACTGGCTTGTTGATGAGGGATATCTTGTTAAAATGAATGCCGATGATT
>CAZBSL010000316.1:0-3093 GCA_964494265.1 uncultured Bacteroidales bacterium | reverse complement strand
ATATTGTAAAAAGTTTTCGTGTCTTTACGAGTTCAGATGCTATGGATATTCCCGAATAAGTGCATTAATTGCATTTCTTCCTTTTTCTCCAATTTCAACAGTATAATTGTTTACATATAAATTGATGTGTTTTCTGATGACATCATCGGCCATTTCCTGAGCGTTTTGTTTAACAAAACCTTTGGATGACATGGGATTGTTCATTGCAAAAAGAACACTACGTTTCATTATTCTATTTAACTTTTTTATTATGCTGTCGGAAAGGCTTTTTTTTGCCACAATTCCACCGAGAGGAATTGGAGTTTTTGTGAGTTTTTCCCAATATTCACCGAGATCGATGATTTTCTTTAATCCTTTCTTTTGATAAGTAAAACGGTTTTCATGAATTATCAGGCCTGCATCGAATTTATTTTCAATCACGGCATTTTCAATTTCCGAGAAAATAATTTCAGTTTTATTGACAGCTTTTGGAGCAGCAATTTTTAATAAAAGATTTGCTGTTGTCAGCTTTCCGGGAATTGCAATTCTCAGATTATCAATTTCATTAAGTGAATACTTTTTCTTTGAAATTAACAATGGCCCTACATTTTCGCCAAGTGCACTCCCCGAATTTAATAAAACATAATACTTCGTAAGAAAAAGGTAAGCATGAAAACTAACTTTAGAAACATCCAGTATGTTTTGTAAAGCTTTTTGATTCAGTTCCTCAACATCCGCCAAAAAATAGTCAAATTCTATGCCTTCGGTATCAATTTTATTATGAACCATTGCATCGAAAATAAAAGTATCGTTAGGGCAGGGTGAAAATCCGAGGCTGAGTTTGAGATTCTTCATCAAATTGAAACATCGTTAATATACGAAATCATCAGCGAATTCAGATTTTTCACAGCGAGAGGAATATTCCAATCAGCTTTATCGCGTTGCTTAACATAATTAGAAATTGCTCTCAATTGCAAACAATTAATGTTTTCAATTTTACAAGCATGTAAAAATGCAGCACCCTCCATGCTTTCGGTATCGGGTTTGAATTTCGACTTGATTTTTTCAATACTTTGGTCATTCCCGCTAATTGTGTTCACGGTTACTCCTTTAACTTTTTTTAGGCTTTCAAATAAAGGATAATCAGAAATAAAATTATTAGTAATTTGGTTGTAAGGTGTTGAAAAATAGTATTGTTCCGATATTTTTAATTCTTCCGATAAAATCAATTCCTCCTTAGATTCAATTCCTAATTCCGAAAATACATCATTATTAATATTTACTGATTCTCCAATTTTTAAATTCTTATTAAAACTTCCGCAAATTCCAAGATTAAATGCAAGATCATATTTATTTGTTACCAAAGTTTTACCCAAAAAATAAGCAGTAGGTACCATCCCTATTCCTGTTATTAAAACGTCAATGTTTAGGCCTTTATAATAATATTTTGAAAAGTTTGGCGAATGATTTTTAATAAAAATCAGTTCATTGATTAAAGGTGTAATTTCAAATGATGTAGCGGAAACGATAAGTATTCTCATGTGTAAATATTTTAGTAAAAGTATGTATTTAACTATTTCTAATTTCAAGTTTCATCATCCTATCATTTTATCATTCTATCATTCTATCATTATTTATGTACATTCGATGGTAATTCAAGCCCGTAACCTGAAGTTTTATCTTCTCTTTTTAAAAGAAATGCAAAAACAAGGCCTACTATTCCAAGGCAAGCCAGCATAAGTATTGCCCATTGATAATCGTAAGAAGCTTCACCGCTTACAACCATTTCGGGAGTAATTCCCGGATTTGTTTTATCAAGCACTAACCCAATCAAAAGTGGAAATGCGAAAAGCCCAAGGTTTTGAATTGAAAACATTGCCCCGTAAGCTGATCCTATCTGTTTCTCAGGAACGAACTTTGCAACCGAAGGCCACATTGCTGCCGGCACAAGTGAAAATGCAATTCCGAGAACTATCATCGGAATATACGGTTCAAGGGGAGTTAAAGCAAAAGTCAAATGGACAGCAACTAAAAGCAATGATCCGTAAATCATTAAAGAAGCCGCCCGGCCTTTTTTATCAACAAAAAGTCCAAATAAGGGCGTAAAAAATATCGTACCTAATGAAAGTAATGAAGCTATCTGGCCACTTTTTTCAAGCGAAAAATTAAATTTATTTAGGAAGAAATCAGGTGCAAAGGATTGAAAAGGAAAGACAGCCGAATAAAATGTTAAGCACAACAAGGTTATATAAATAAAAGAGCGGTTTTTAAATAACATTAATAGATCACTGAAACGAAATTCCTCATCTTTATTAAGAAGTTTTTCTTGTTTGATTTGTTTATCTAATTTTAAATCAAAAAGCATATAAACCACAAAAGCAAGCATCCCGGCACATACAAAAAATGCCGCAAACCATATCGCAGTAGTCCATCCTGTTGCAGCCTCAATAAGTACTGGAGAGAATGAGAACGCTGCTGCTGATCCAAGCCTTGCCAAACCGATCTTTACACCAAAAGCAAGTGCAAGTTCTTTACCTTTAAACCATTTTACAATTATTTTACTGATGACTACAATACTTGTTTCAGCACCAAGCCCAAATAAAAATCTGCCGAAAAGCATCATTTTTAACTCAGGTGAGAAATTAGTGAGAAATGAACCCATAAATTCATAACCAAAGCCGCCATTAGTATAATAGTTGCTTGCTCCGTAAGCAGTTATTAATGCCCCAATCGTCATCATTCCCACGAAAATAAAACCTGTTCGCCTAATTCCGAGTTTGTCGAGAATTACGCCACCAAAAACAGCCATTAATAAAAATACATTGGGAATTGAATATACCGAAACAAATAAACCAAAATCAAATGAAGTAAAATTGAATTCTTTTTCAAGTGTTCTTTTCAATGGCGAAAGAGCATCGTAGAAATAATAATTTGCAGCAAGAACGAATCCTACTATAAACAACATTGCCCATCGTGTAGTTAATGAGTCTTTTAGTGATTTTTTAATTTGATCCATCAGGGAATTTTATTTTTTTAAATATTAATTTTTTGCACAAATGTACAAATTGTAAGTAATAAGCATTAACAACAAAGAAAATTTCTCACAAATATTAT
>CAZBSL010000315.1:0-3104 GCA_964494265.1 uncultured Bacteroidales bacterium | reverse complement strand
ATCAAATACTTTAATTTGAATATCACCTATTATTCCTTCGATTGAGATATTAAATGTTCCGTTGGAAGGATTTGGATAAATCGAAATCGCTTTATCTGTATTTTCATTAGTTCCTTTTGTAATATTTACAACACTATATTTCCCATCTCCCTCAGGGTAAACATCCGAAACATAAGAATCATAAATTTCTTCCATAGCGAAATCGACAGCAACAATATTATTCTCAGACCAGACTTTTAAAATAATCGGTTTGCCTTCTTCGTAACCTTGTCCGTTTGTTAAAGTGCTAAAGACGGGAAGTTCGTTTTCAAAAGCGTTTTGAGAATTGATCTTTACCGATCCTATCATTTTATCACCATCGAAAGCAGCTACTTCATCGCCGATTTCCAGGCCTTTTATGTAAAGTGTGTAAACTTCTTCGGCAGGATTACCTCCTTTGAAATTAAAATGAACAGGAATTTTATTTACTTTCCCACTTGATTTTGCTGCAGCCGGATAAATAATTTCACCTGCGGCAAACATCTTAACCAGATAACCTTCACCGGACTGACAATCACCAATACCGTTTACCCAATTCGGGCCGATTTTTCGAATCATTGTGCCCTCAGAACCTCTAATAAAATGAAGATCATTGCCAATGATAGTTTCAAATGCAATTATTGCATCCATAGAATTTTCCGGAAAATAGCTTACAAATTGAAATCCTGTTTCAACAGGAATAGGAGTTGTAGGATCAACTAAAGTACCATTGATTGTAAATAAATCAGCGGCATTCATTTTAACAAGGTAACCTTCATCAATTATCCAATCTCCAATTCCATTAACCCAATTAGGTCCGATTTTTCGTAATGTCTGGCCAAGTGAGTTTCTTGCGAAATCCAGGTTGTCATTTAATACATCCGCCATAACAACTAACATATCAGGATTATCGGGAATTATATGTGAAGACACAAAACTAAAACCTGATGAAAGATATATTTGCTGGGAAACTATAGATTGATTAAAATAAAAAGCACCCATATCTGCAATTGTTCCATCAGGGTCAAAAGGTGAATTTGGATCGCCTGCATCAATGCAGGGTGATTTTGTTTCATCAGGGATAGGGAAATTAGCCCAGCTTAAATGAAAGTTAGCATTTGCCGGGTCAACAAATAATGGGTCGGAATCTATATTACCCTCCAAGCAGTTAACCGTACCATTATTATTGGTTACAATTCCCGCTTCGCCACCTTCAATATCGGAATATGCTATTGTTATTGTATTAGGGTTTCCGTATTCTGAAAAATAAACCTCTTCCGGAGTATCATTCCACATAATACAATTAATTAGACTCGGACTGGATTCATCACAGTAAATCCCAGCACCATCATTATTAGTAGAATTCCCTGTTATTGTAACATTAATCAAACTCGGACTGGATTCATCACAGTAAATCCCACCACCAATACCACCATAAGTTCCTGTAGCAGAATTCCCTGTTATGGTAACATTTTCCAAAATCGAATTGGAATTAGAATAACAGGAAATTCCACCACCAGCATAAGAAGCAGAATTATCTGTTATTGTAACATTTTCCAAACTCGGACTGGAATAAGAACAGTAAATCCCACCACCAGTAGTAGCAGAATTCAATGTTATTGTAACATTTTCCAAACTTGGACTGGATTCATTACAGTAAATTCCACCACCAGAAGAAGCATTGCCATTCCGGATAGTAAGAGTTTTTACAGAAAAGTTATTATCATCTATACAGTATAAAATCCCACTTATTCCTTCTCCATCCAAAATAGTGTAATTCTCTTCCTCGCCTTGCAGAGAAACATAACTTCTACAATTTAATGGAAATATCTCCCCTGTCTGTGATGGAGAGTAAGTTCCATTTGACAGATAGATTGTTTGAGGATTTATATTGTCTGCGGTTATCTTTGCAAGTGCATAAGAAATCGTAAGTAATGGTTCATCAGGAGTTAGTCCATTATTATTATTAGAACCGTTCGGATTTACATATAAATCCTGATTAAGCGGTTCTATCTTTCCATTAAGTATATCAAAAGTAAAATTATCAATAGGATAAGCAAAATAATCATTTGCTTGTAAAACAGTAAAGGTATCAACAATTACATCAATAATAGGACAATTAGACGCAGTTAAATCATTTCCATTACCTGCGTAATTGAGGAATATATTACAGCGATTTACAGGATCGAAACTCGGACTGGAATAAGAAAAGCAAATCCCACCACCAAAACGAGAAGCAGAATTCCCTGTTATTGTAACATTGACTAAACTCGGACTGGAATAATTACAGGAAATTCCACCACCACCAAAAGAAGCAGAATTATCTGTTATTGTAACATTTTCCAAAATCGGACTGGAATGAGAACAGCAAATCCCACCACCAGAATTAGCAGAATTATCTGTTATTGTAACATTTTCCAAAATCGGACTGGAACTAGAACAGTAAATCCCACCACCAGGAGAAGAAGCAGAATTAGCTGTTATTGTAACATTAGTCAAAATCGGGCTGGAATAATTACAGTAAATCCCACCACCAGAAGAGGAAGCAGAATTAGCTGTTATTATAACATTTTCCAAAATCGGACTAGAATTAGAAGAACAGAAAATCCCACCACCATGACCATAAGTTCCTGTAGCAGAATTCCCTGTTATTGTAACATTAGTCAAACTTGGGCTAGACTCACGACAGTAAATCCCACCACCACTTAAAGCAGAATGCCCTGTTATTGTAACATTTGTCAAAATCGGATCGGATTCATAGCAGTAAATCCCACCACCATCACCACCAGCAGAATTCCCTGTTATTGTAACATTAGTCAAACTCGGACTGGATTCATCACAGTAAATCCCCCCACCTTCATAAGCAGAATTATCTGTTATTGTAACATTTTCCAAAATCGGATTGGAATTAGAATAACAGGAAATTCCACCACCATCACTACCATAATAAGTACTAGAATTCCCTGTTATTGTAACATTAGTCAAACTTGGGCTAGACTCACGACAGCAAATCCCACCACCACTATTATTGGTAGAATTTTCTGTTATTGTAACATTAATTAAACTCGGACTGGATTCATTACAAT
>CAZBSL010000314.1:0-3137 GCA_964494265.1 uncultured Bacteroidales bacterium | reverse complement strand
GTGTATATATTCACAGCATGCTTGTTGGATATGAACACAAAAGGTGTACATATAATAAGTTGCCACCAATGCTATAATGAAAAAACATATTATACATATAATATTAGCTTCATTAATTATTTCATCTTGTTCGAAGACAATGCCAGCAGGATTTTGGAATGAATTCGAAAAAGAATTGATTAGAAACAGTTTAAATGATCAAGGGCCTTGGGGTGGACAAAGTGCTATTCATTGGACATCAGAAAAAGAAAACAAATTTGAAATATCTCAAATAATAGATTTTGCTGCTTCAAACGGCTGGACAATAATTGACACACTAGAATATTCAATCAAAGACATTGAAAAATGGAATGATGGAAAACAATTAATATTTCAAGCTTGCATTGAAGGATTTGAACCTGAAGGAAAAGATGAAATTATATTATTTGAAGATTTCCCAAGATGGATAACAAATGATTTCACTGTTTATAGATTCAAAACAGATTGGATAAAAATTGACCCTGGAACTGATAACTCTTCAGTTGAAAATGGATTTCTTCTTATCAACCAAAATAGAACTGAAATGACAATTTATCATTTATGGGGAGAATAAATAAAAAAAGCAAAGGTGGCAACAGCACCTATATCACATGGCCGCTTTCGGGTCATCAAGACAAATGATTAGTAAATTAAAAATACAAGTAATCATCATAAATTTGAGTAGTGAACGGCCATGTGCCATAGCTGCAAAACGTTATGTGCAATTTTAACTTGAAAAAATCAAAAAATTAATATTTATGAGATTTATTACGATAATAATAATTTCTTACAGTCTCAATTTCAAAGCTTACTTGCAAGAATCAGAATTAATCCCTACATTCGTCATCTAAAAAATATTTAGCATATCTAATTTAAATTTAGAAATCCACTTTATATATGTCAAATACGATTGCACCTCAACCAATAAAATTCGGCACCTTTTTAGGCGTATTTACACCAAGCGTACTAACTATACTCGGTGTAATGATGTACCTCAGATTTGGATGGGTATTGGGCAATCTTGGTTTACCCTTAACTCTACTTACTGTTTTACTTGCCAGTACAATTACGTTTATTACCGGTCTTAGTGCCTCTGCTATATCTACTAATATGAAGGTAGGTATTGGCGGTGAATATTATATGATATCCAGAAGTCTGGGTATTCAACTTGGTGGAGCGATCGGAATACCACTTTTTCTGTGCAGAACTTTCAGCCTGACGTTATATGCCTTTGGATTAGCTGAATCAATTGCTCCATTTTGGCCGGCAGAGTGGGGAGTTCCTCCTGTTCAATTAATGGCGGCTTTGATTATTATTTTTGCTACTGCCGTTGCCGGCAAAAGTGCAAACCTAAGCTTGAAAATGCAGATTCCAATTATGATAGCCGTTGGATTAAGTTTGATTGCTTTATTCACCGGAGTATTATCAGGCGGTTTTCAAGCACCTGAAATGGTTCCGAATTATCATCGTTCTGCACCTGAAGGATTCTGGTTTGTTTTCGCAGTGTTTTTCCCTGCAGTTACAGGCTTTAGTGCTGGAATTGGAATGAGTGGGGATTTAAAAGATCCAAAGAAATCAATTCCCAGAGGAACAATATTAGCTATTGTAACCGGAACCCTTATTTATCTTTTAATTCTAATCGCATTGTCAGTAACCTCAAAAGTAGATGGGGCTACAATGGCGAGAATAGATACTACCGCACTTCCTATCTGGTCGAAGATTGCTTTTTTAGGTATGGTATTAGTCTATCCCGGTCTTTGGGGAGCCATATTATCCTCCGCATTTGGAAGCATACTTGGAGGCCCAAGAGTTTTGCAGGCATTATCTCTGGATAAAATTGCCCCTAAGATATTAGGACGAACAAGCAAGACTGGTCAGCCAACAATTGCTACCTGGGTAACTGGAGGAATTGCACTTCTGGCAGTTGGCCTTGGTGATCTTAATGCTGTCGGACGATGGGTAACGGTATTTTTCCTAACCTTATATATAGCTATTAATTTAGCAGCAGTAATTGAAAGACTGGTTGGTGATCTTTCATACAGGCCAACCATAAAAGTTCATTGGATCATTTCACTGTTTGGATGTATTGGAGCAGGAGTTGTTATGTTTCTCATTAACCCAATAGCATGTGTCATTGCTATATCTGTTGAGATAGCTATATATTGGTATCTCAAAAGAAATGCTTTAAAAAGCAGTTGGGGAGATGTAAGGGCAGGTCTTTGGAGTTCAATAGCCAGACTAGCTTTGATTAAACTGAAAGAAAAACATTCCACTGCCAGAAATTGGCGTCCAAATATCCTGTTATTTTCATCCAATCCATCCAGATTGATGAAATTAACCCGTATCGCAAATTGGTTCAGTCAAAATAAAGGTATCGTAACCGTTTGTAGAACCTTAGTCGGTGATATCAGAAATATGGATGTAGATACTCTGGAGATTCAGCGAGAAATGGAAGAGGAATTTGCAAAAAAGAATATCACTGCATTTCCTGAAGCCTACATTGTTTCTAATTTTGAAGAAGGCATTATTGGAATTATTCAAGCAAACGGATTAGCAGGAATGCAATCAAATACTGTAATGTTTGGTTGGACAAATGGGACTGATCGAATCCAGAGATTATTAAGAATTGTTAGAATTGTTTCCATAATGAAACAAAACAGCATTATAGCCTATGTTCCTGAAACAGAAAAGTCGTCGACTCATAATTGCATTGATGTTTGGTGGCGGGGGATGCAAAAAAATGGTGACATGATGCTGCTGCTCGCTCATTTGTTAAATCTAAATACAGAGTGGAGACAAGCAAGATTGCGCCTGAGAACAATTGTTTCTTCTGAGGATGAACAAAATCCAATGAATGAAAAACTTAAATCTTTGATTGCTGAATCAAGAATCTCAGCTAAATGTGATGTTATAATAAAGAAGGTCAATGAGAATGTGATAGACATAATGCATAATTCGAGTAAAGATGCTGATATTGTTTTCATAGGATTAGCACTTACTGGAAAGAATAGCGAAGAAGAATTCGCAGAAAACTTAGATAAACTTGTAGTTGGTTTTAAATCTACAATACTGGTTAGAAATGCGGAATCAACTCAAGGTGAACTCATCGAATAATTTGG
>CAZBSL010000313.1:1265-3142 GCA_964494265.1 uncultured Bacteroidales bacterium | reverse complement strand
AAAAATGGATTTTAAGAAAGCAACAATATTAGGATCATATATATCGAAAGATTACGCTGAACCACTTTTTAAGTTATTGGCAACTTATCATAATATTTCAGCCTCGGAAGCAGCATCGAGGTTAAATATGCATATTCGTACGGTTCAGGATTTTATGGAAGCTATGGTCTCGTTGGACATTTTAGAAAAAGAAGAAGTATATGAAAAAAAGAGGCCTTACTTTAGGTACTCATTAAAAAAACATAAAATAACGATGGAGATTGATCTTGAAACCCTGTTTGAAAAACCTCAACCGCTTAACGGATTTACAAGAAAAATACGTGAAAAGAAAAATGCCGGAGCAAGATTTTCAATTGCCCGAAACAATCAATATTTTAGTAGTGTAGCTATATGGATTGGTGAAGGGCGTCAACAAAAAGAACGGAAGATCAGCTTGACAATCTCACAAGGGAAATTCCTTTATAACCTTCCTTTTCCCAGTGCAGAAACTCAAAGTATTTCAGAAATAATGAAGAAATCTGAAATTGATCAGGAGCATTCATCTGAAATTCTTGATATTGTAGATGTTTTGCTTGAATTCGGGGTAATTGAAAGCGAATAAATTTTTTTTAAAAAAGTTCTTCTAACTTGTTCTTTACTTCATCAAAATCCGGATCAATATCAAAAATTAAAGATGGTTTAAGGTAAAACAGATTCCTGTCTTTCATAAATCTTATTTCGCCACCGCCCGTAATATTTAGCATAATCAAGGCATTTTTATCAATAACATTTTCTTTAACCGTATTGATTAATGTTGCCGTAGCAATTGCAGCAGCAGGATGAATATCAATTCCTTCTGTTTCTTCAAAAATATCAGCCGCTATTTGGGCTTCTTCATTGCTTGCTGTAAGTACTTCGCCATTGGTTTCCATAAGAGCATCAAATAATCCTCCAAATATTGAATAAGGAGGCTTTCGGTTGGAAAGAACTTTTGCAGAAATTTCTTCCACTTGTTTTCTGGCTTCATTATCGTTAAAAGGCAGAAGTTCACGCGATTTTACTTTCCATGCTTCATAAAGCGGTATAAAAGGCCGGTTTTGTGAAACCATTAATTTCATTTTAGTATTTCCGAATCGCCCATCTTCAATCAATCTTTGGTTTGCTTCTAAAGCAGAAATAGCACCTGTTCCACTTCCAACAGCTTGAAAATAATACTCCGGTATTTTACCGATTGTTGTGGCGGCAGACAAAACTGTTGTTCCCATTCCATCACGGCGAGCCACATTTTTAGCTCCTCCTTCGGGGAAATAATTATCTAATCTACATGCAAGATTTGACAAATGTATTGCATCGAAATAATCGCTACCCGATCGACTTACAATCAATTTTACGTTTTCGTTAATTGGTTCGTCAAACCATAATTCGTTAATATTATCTTCAGGCACACAAAGCAATAAAGGAATATTATTATCAGAGCAAACCCTTCCAAAAGCTCTTGCTGTGTTTCCGGCTGATGCAACTACTAAAACTTTTTCCTGATGATTATTCATCCTTGCACAAACAGAGAAAGCCTCGGTTTCTTTAAATGAACAGGTTTTCATCAAGGCTTCTTTTTCCGGCCAATAACCACTAAAAGTTATAAATAAATTAGATAATCCTAATTTTTTTGCAAGTCCTTTACTTTTGTAAGTAACAGGAGCTGATGAACCGTTTAATCTTTTACAAATCGGAAGCCAATCGTCAAATTTATAAATTCCAAAAGAGTTGTTCTTAACGTCAATTTGTTTTTTATTGTAAACTGCTTGAATTAAAGTAGGAATTTCTTCATCAGGGGCTTCAAGTGTCCATCCCCTATCGTTAAAGATTTTTCCGCTTTTTATTGATTTTAATAAATATTT
>CAZBSL010000313.1:0-1165 GCA_964494265.1 uncultured Bacteroidales bacterium | reverse complement strand
GTTGATTCTGTTCGAGTATCACTTGAAATTTCACTCAATAAAGAAATACCAACCCTAAATTTATTAATTCAAAACTCAGAAGCCGGATATTTTATCAGCTCTGCTGCTTATGGTGAAGAATTTATTTATCCTGAAACAAATTTCCGTTTTGCAAGTAACACCAAAAACTTTACTGCTACTGCAATATTGAATATGTATGAAGATGGCTGGCTTGATTATAAAGCTAAAATAATTGATACCATACCTGATAGCGAAACACCTTATGTACCTAATACTGAACCATGGCAAATTCCTTATAAAGATGAAATAACAATCGAACAACTACTTCAACATTCGGCAGGAGTTTACGATGTTGATAATGATACAGTTCCTAATTGTGATGGCTTAAGTTATGTGGAATTTATGAAAAAAAACAATCCAAACCATCAATTTACTGCCGAAGAATTAGTTGAACAAGATATGATACATGACCTTTATTATTTTGAACCGGGAACAGGTTATCATTACAGTAATACGGGTTATTCTATTTTGAGTGAAATTATCGCAAAGGTTTATTCAGTTAAGAGCGGTGAAACAAAAACTTATGCTGATTATTTAAAAGATCATGTTTATGGACCATCAACTCCTGTTCCATTAGACTTTCATTTCCCATATCTTGCTGAAGATAATGAAATGGAAATCCCATATTGTTGTGGAATTATATATGAACCCGATGATATCAAAATTGAATGTATAAATAATATGAGTGCTCATATTGCCGAAGGAAACGGTTATGGAAATATGATAGACCTGAATAATTATATTCGTTCGCTAATGAAGGGTGAAAATGTACTGACAAATGAAAGTGTGCAATTAATGCAAAATGATGTTTCAGCAGCTAATAGTGGTTATTCTCTCGGCTGTATTCATGTTGAAAACCTTGGGATGGGGCATAATGGAGCAATTGACGGTTATTTATCATTAATGGTTTATGATCCTACACATGATGTTTCAGTTATTGTAATGCTTCCAACATGGGATTTGACCGATGGTTATGAATCATTTACTAAATGTTTTTTAGCCATGTACGATGCCGGTTGGGCTGCAAGGTCGTTTTTAGGTTATCCGGGAAAACCAAAATAAAACTTCCTTGATATACACATCTTGTTAATAGATTTGTTACTAA
>CAZBSL010000312.1:0-3161 GCA_964494265.1 uncultured Bacteroidales bacterium | reverse complement strand
GAAGCTGCAATATGTTTGAAAAGCTTTTCAAAATAATAAGTATTTTTGGCAAAATATTTTCTTATGCCCGAAACAAAAAAACTTTTCCTACTCGATGCAATGGCTTTGATATATAGAGCTTATTTTGCATTAAATAAAAACCCAAGAATTAACTCAAAAGGTTTGAATACATCGGCAATTCTCGGATTTGCAAACACTTTATTTGAAGTAATAAAAAAGGAAAAACCTACTCATATTGGCATTGCTTTCGATACGATAGTTCCTACGGTAAGGCACGAAGAATTTGCCGAATATAAAGCCACTCGCGAGAAAATGCCCGAAGACATTTCAATTTCAATTCCTATTATAAAACAACTTATCGAAATCATGAATATCCCGATTTTGTTTGTTGATGGTTTTGAAGCAGACGATGTTATCGGCACTTTATCGAAAAAGGCAGAAAAAGAAGGTTTTCAGGTTTATATGATGACACCCGATAAAGATTTCGGCCAGCTTGTTTCTGAAAACATTTTCATTTATAAGCCTGCACGCATGGGAAAAATGCCCGAGAAATTAGGAGTTGCTGAAGTTTGTGATAAATATCGAATAAAACGTCCCGAGCAATTAATTGATATTCTCGGCCTTTGGGGCGATGTTTCCGATAACATTCCGGGTGTGCCGGGAGTTGGCGAAAAAAAAGCTTCAATTTTAGTTAATGAATTTGATAGCGTCGAAAATTTATTACAAAACACAGATAAGCTGAAGGGTAAACAAAAAGAAAACATTGAACAATTTGCCGATCAGGCTTTGTTATCTAAGAAACTTGCAAGAATAATTCTTGACGTTCCTATTGAATTTAATGAAAAAGAACTTGAGAAAAGCAACCCAGATTTTAATGCTTTAAAGCAATTATTCGATGAACTTGAATTTCGTGCCATGGCAAAAAGGATTTTTGCTGAATATTCGATTGATGATAATAAAAATCAATCAAAAAAACCAGAATTTCAAACTGAGTTGTTTCCCGAAAATCCGAATTCTGAAAACAGCTCCTTACCAATCCTGAACACAATTCAAACAAGCAAGCATAATTACATTTTAATTAATAATAAAGAAGAAAGAAGCGAACTGATAAAAACTTTATCCCTGCAAAAATCCTTTTGTTTTGATACTGAAACTACCGGAACCGATACAAATAATTCTGAATTGGTCGGCTTATCGTTTTCATATAAAACCGATGAGGCCTTTTATATTCCTTTGCCCGAAAATTATAATAATTGCTTGGAAATTGTTACAGAATTTAAGGCATTATTAGAAAACCCTGAAATTGAAAAAATAGGACAAAACCTGAAATTCGATATTTCAATGCTTCGCTGGTACGATATTGATGTAAATGGTAAATTCTTCGATACAATGCTTGCTCACTATCTTATTCAGCCCGACATGCGACATAATATGGATGTACTTGCCGAAACCTATTTAAATTATTCGCCGGTTTCAACCGAAACTTTAATTGGAAAAAAAGGGAAAAATCAGCGAAGTATGCGTTCCGTCGATCTTGAAACCATTAAAGATTATGCTTGTGAAGATGCCGATATAACGCTTCAGCTAAAAAATGTTTTTGAACCGATTCTTTCCGAAACAAATAACACAAAACTTTTTAGAGAAATAGAAACACCCTTAATAAAAGTATTGTCTTCGATGGAAGCCGAGGGTGTAAAACTCGACTCCAAAGCTTTGAACAATTTCTCAGAAGAATTAAGAGAACAAATATTAGAAATACAAAACGAAATTTATAAACTCTCGGATTCTGAATTTAATATTTCATCGCCAAAGCAATTGGGCGAAATATTATTTGAAAAACTGAAAATCAGCGAAAGGCCAAAGCTTACAAAAACCAAGCAATATTCTACCGGTGAAGAAGTACTTAGGAAACTCGTAAACAAACATCCGATAGTTCGCAGCATTCTTGATTACCGGTCGTTGACAAAACTGAAATCAACCTATGTTGATGCATTGCCGAATTTGGTGAGTAAACGCGATGGAAGAATTCATACTTCATATAATCAAGCCGTAACATCAACAGGTAGATTAAGTTCAAATAAACCGAATTTGCAAAATATTCCAATTCGTACCGAAAAAGGGCGTGAAATCAGAAAAGCCTTTGTTCCGAGAAATGAAGATTATGTTTTGCTTGCCGCCGATTATTCGCAAATTGAATTGCGAATTATTGCCGAACTCAGTAAAGACAGCGGAATGCTCGAAGCTTTCAAGTCGGGAATCGACATTCACACCTCGACGGCAGCAAAAGTTTATGGAGTATCGATTGACGAGGTTTCCACCGATATGCGGCGAAATGCAAAATCGGTTAATTTTGGAATAATTTACGGAATTTCGGCTTTCGGGCTTTCCGAGCAATTGAATATTCAGAGAAAAGAAGCAGCCGAAATCATTAAACAATATTTTATCAAATATCCTGATTTGAAAAACTATATGGAAAAAACCAAAGAGTTTGCCAGAAAAAACGGTTATGTTGAAACAATTATGGGGCGACGCAGATATTTGCGTGATATAAATTCAAATAATGCAGTCGTAAGAGGTTTTGCCGAACGAAATGCTATTAATGCCCCAATTCAGGGTTCATCGGCCGATATGATAAAAATTGCAATGATTAATATTTTTAATGAATTTGAAAACAGAAATTTAAAATCAAAAATGATACTTCAGGTTCACGATGAATTGGTTTTTGACGCTCACAAAAGCGAATTGACAATTATTAAACCGATAATTATCGACAAAATGAAGAATGCAATTGAATTAAATGTTCCTATCGAAATTGACATTAATACAGGTAATAATTGGCTTGAAGCTCACTAAAAGCTGAGAGCTGAGAATTGAAGAAAATTGTTGGATTGCTAAACAAAAACAATGTAACAATTTAGCCATTTAAGCATTGGTACTACTGCGAATTTAGTGAAAAAATAAATAAATGCGAAAATGCTTGAATGCTAAAATGCGAGAATAAAAAATAATACGCAAATGAATAAATCTAATATTGTAATGTTTCGTTCATTTATTATCAAAGATTTAATTGCCATGAAATATTTAATCATTCAAGCATTTTATCATTTTAGGTGTAATGGACAAAATTCAGGCTGTATTTTCATTCATTTTGGATTAGGAGT
>CAZBSL010000311.1:0-3188 GCA_964494265.1 uncultured Bacteroidales bacterium | reverse complement strand
GATTACACACATATAACTTCACCTATAGTTACTCAATATAATTTGGATAATTCGGGTGGAGCTGATAATTTATATGGATATATTGAGGGCGACGATCATTACTCGGAAGTTATAGTCGGGCGTTTCTCGGCTGAAAGCGAAGAAGACGTCATCACACAAGTTGAACGTACAATTAATTATGAAAAAAACCTTGATGAAACTGATACATGGCTAAATAAAGGACTTGGAATTGGTTCGGACGATCCAATGGTAAACTATCAGGGTTATCACGACTGGGATCATATTCGTGAATTAATTCGTGCCGATTTATTGGATTATACTTATGTGTTTGTTGATGAGTTTTATGATGGAACTAAAGGCGGTGAAGATGAACCCGGCGATCCTACTGCTCAAATGTTAATCGATAAATTCAACGAAGGAATCGGAATTATTGTTTATAGCGGCCATGCTGGCCAATCTGTGTTAGGAACAACAGGTTTTTCGGTAAATCATTCTTCGCAATTATCAAATACGGGAATGTTGCCGCATATTTGGGTTTTGGGTTGTAATCCGGGTGAATTTAACTCAGGTTATTGCCTTGCAGAAAGCCTTGCACGGGCACAACATAATAATCAACCGGCAGGTGCTGTAACCTCATTTATGTCGTCAACAAGCCAAATGTGGGATCCACCCTACCGTGCCGAAGAAGAAACCGTTGATATTCTTACCGAACAAAAACATATTAAAAGAACAGCAGGTGCCTTGGCAATTAACGGATGCATGGAAATGAACGATTATTTCGGGGAAGCAGGTTGGGGCTGGTTTACAACAGACACATGGATATTTTTTGGTGATCCCTCATTATTAGTCCGAACTGATATTCCCGAAACAATGACTTTATCGAACTATGAAATATCGGTTGGTGTGCCTTTTATTGCAAACGTTTCATCCAGCGAAACTCCTGTTGAGGGAGCAAGGGTTTGTATAACTCAAAATGACAAAATATTTTATAGCCTTACAGATGTAAGCGGAAATGTTACGATTAATCATGAACTTCTACCCGGGATCGGGAAAATTTGTGTTACGGCTTATAATAAAATTACAATATTTAACAATGTTGAAATTAATTCTCCCGAAGGAGCTTATGTTGTTTATAATTCTTTTGAATTGAATGATGTTTCTGGAAATAATGATGGAATATTGGATTATGGCGAAGATGTATTTCTTTCACTTGCCGTGAAAAATGTCGGGATAGAATCAGCCGAAAATGTTATGGTAACCATTTCTACTGATGACGAATATATTACTTTTATCGACGATCAGGAAATTTATGGTAGCATAGCTCCTCAGGAAATTATAAGCATCGATAATGGATTTGAATTTGAGCTTGCAGAAAATGTGCCCGATGAACACATTATTCTTTTTGTTCTAACCGCCTCAGATGGAACTGATAGCTGGGAAAGCTATTTTAGTATCACCGCTCACTCCCCCATACTTGATTTAATGGAGGTGATTGTTCCCGAAAACAAAGGTTTTGATCCGGGAGAAACCATCGACATTTCATTAATTATTGAAAATTCCGGGTCATCGGAAGCATTTAATGTTTTAGGTGAACTATCAAGCCTTGACCCGTATATTACCATTAATACCTTAAGTCAACAATATGGAAACATTCAGGGCGAGGAATTTATTGAAAAAAGTTTTAGTATTACTTCCGATATAAATACCCCTGCCGGACATTTTGTAAATTTTGATTTTAATATGAGTGCTGATCTCGGAATTACGGCAACAGCTTCTTTTCATGTAATAGTCGGCCAAATACCTGTTCTGATTCTTGATCTTGATCCTAATAATTCTTCAGGACCCGAAATGCAAAATAGTATTGAAAGCTTAGGTGTTTCTTCCGAAATACTTACTTCATTTCCTGATGAGTTAAATCTATATTCTTCTGTTTTTGTTTGTCTTGGCATTTATAGCTCAAATCATGCTTTGTCATCAAACGAAGGGCAGATACTTGCCGATTATCTTAATACCGGCGGAAAACTTTATATGGAAGGTGGCGACACATGGTATTATGATAATGCTACTGCAGTACATCCGATGTTTAGCTTAAATCCTCAGGCAGATGGTTCAAGCGATCTTGGAACAATTAATGGTCAAGGCGGAACATTTACCGATGGTATGTCTTTTAATTATTCTGGTGAAAACAGTTGGATTGATCACATTGATGCAATTTCTCCGGCAGAAGTAATTTTTGAAAACCAATCGCCAAATTATGGTTGTGGTGTTGCTTATGATGAAGGTGGATACAGAACAATTGGTGCTTCATTTGAATTTGGCGGGCTTGATGATGGAAGCTATACAAAAGAAGAATTAATGGAACAATATCTTATTTTCTTCGGTATAATTTCAGGTGAGGCGGCAACACAAACAATTGAACTAACGGAAGGATACCAATTTATTTCTTCAAGAATAGAGCTTGAAAATCCTGATATGCTTATAGTTTTACAAAATATTCTTAACGAAAACCTTGATTTTGTAAGAAATTCAAACGGAACGGTTCTGAGAAAGATTGGCCCGAACTGGGTTAATGGAATTGGCGATTGGATTACGACAGAAGGTTATTTATTTAAAATGCTCGGTTCAGAATTATTGGAAATTACAGGCGAAGAAATCAATCCTTTAAAAGCAATCGAATTGTTTGCAGGCTACCAATTTGTAAGTTATTTACCTACTGAATCAATTGATGCAATTGTAGCCTTCGATGATATTTTAAATGATAATCTTGATTACGTTAGAAATTCCAATGGCGAAATGCTTAGAAAAATCGGGCCGAACTGGGTTAACGGAATTGGAGATTTGAATCCCGGACAAGGCTATCTTATCAAAATGATTGCTGATGATCAGTTGGTTTATAATATTCCTGTCGTGAAAACCAAAAGTACGGTTTATCATCCCGAAAATCAGCATTTCATTTTTGAAGGCGGCAATCCTGCCGATCCGGTTTATACTCTTTATATCGACGGTTTACAAATAAACGATGAAGTTGCAATATTTGATGATGATTTAATGGTCGGAGCGACAGTAATAAATTCCGAAGATCCTATGGAAAATAGTCTTGCGGCCTTTTACACACTTACAAGCAGCCAAGGATATACACCCGGAAATGAGTTTACTTTTAAAGTTTGGGATTCCATCCTACAGGAAGA
>CAZBSL010000310.1:0-3190 GCA_964494265.1 uncultured Bacteroidales bacterium | reverse complement strand
AAAATTTCTATTCCTGCAAATATTCCTCAATAGCTTCAGAAATATTAATGATATAATCACCCATTTTTTCGCTTAAGGAAAAGATATCGCTATAGAAGGCACCTGATTTGTATTTATATTTTTTCTCTTTAAGGTCTTCAACATTTTGCTGACGCAATTTATTACGATATTCATTGATCTCATTTTCTGTTTTATGAGCTGAGTCAGGATTCACTTTATTAAAATCAACTTCAAGGTTATGATTCATAATGTCCATTGAAGTCTTAACCATTTCCAATATTTTATTTAGATGAGCATATTGTTCATCAGTAACTTTTATTTTCTTTTTGTTCTTATTATTAATAACTTTCGACATTTGATAGCAAACATCACCAATACTTTCCATATCGTCGATAATTTTTAGCATAGCTCGAATACGCTTTGAGTTATCGCGACTAATATCACCTTCTGAGACTTTTGTGAGATATTCGGCTATTTCAATCTCAATATTATCAGTTATCTGTTCATATTTTTCAATTTTGTTCAGAAGATAATCAATTTTTTTTGATTTGTGTTCAGCCAATAAATCACAAGTAACTAACAACATCTTTGAGAGTCTTTTACCAAAAAAGCTAATTTCTTCGTGTGCCTGAATTAATGACAGTTCAGAAGTGGATAACAGCCCTGTGTTAATATATTTTAATCTAAACTCTTCATCTTCTTCATCTTTTGAAGGAACCATTTTTGTAGCAATTTTTGCAATTAAGGGGGCAAATCCTACGAGTAGCAATGTGTTTATGATATTAAAAGCTGAGTGAAATAATGCAAGCCCAATCGGTAATAAATTTCTCACATTTTCAAAATCCGATATCGAGGAAGTTGTTTTAAGCAAAGAATAATTATGATTATGCTCAACAATCGAATCAATTCCTCTTAGAAAAAGATTAAAAATTAATAATATCCAAACAACACCGAACATATTGAATAAAAAGTGTGCTCGTGCTGTTCGCTTTGCCGAAATATTAGCAACTGAGGCGGCAATATTTGCAGTAATTGTGGTGCCGATATTTTCTCCAAGCACCATTGCCGCACCCATTTCAAAAGGGATCAAGCCATTATAACACATTACAAGAGTGAGGGCCATGGTGGCACTCGATGATTGAATTAATACCGTAATAATTGACCCGATTAAAACAAAAATTAAAATCGAAAGAAATCCTAAATCAGAAAACTTTGAGATAAATTCCAGAACCCCATTATTATTTTGCAGATCGGGAACAGATTCCTTTAGGAAATTCAAGCCGATAAACAAAATTGCAAATCCAATAAAAAATTCACCCCATGCCCGCCATGTACTATTTCTTGAAAAATACAATGGAAAGCCTAAACCGATTATCGGAAGTGCAAGCACATACATACTTACTTTGAAACCCAAAATCGAAATTATCCATGCTGTGATTGTTGTACCTATATTGGCACCCATAATCACACCAATTGCACCGATCAAACTCAATAATCCGGCATTTACAAAACTCACAATCATCACAGTTGTTGCTGATGATGACTGTATTGTGCAGGTTACGAGAAAACCTGTAAATATTCCTTTTATCCTATTGTTGGTCATCGCAGCAAGAATTACTCTCATTTTGTTTCCGGCAACCTTTTGAAGTGATTCACTCATCAACTTCATACCAAATAGAAACAAACCTAAAGCCCCGATTAAGGTTAAAATGCCAACAAAAACTTTTATAACTTCCATAAAAAACTTTTGATCACAAACAATATTCCCTGTTAATTTTCCGACAAATAAAAGAATAATATTCTTATTGAAAAAAAATAAACCAATTTATTTATTAACAATATCTTAACAGTTAATAACAGGGTACAAACTTGCTATATAGTGTTTTACGAAAATTTCTTCCAGGAATAGAGAAGTAATCCTAAAATAAAAATCAAATTATTCGTATTTAATCAGCATCGTTTGCTTATTTACTTCCTTTTCCGGTTTAATTACTAATTTTGCCATCATTTTTTAGAATTAAAAATATATTATCTTGAGTAAAAAATCTCCGATCAGAAAATTTCAAACATCGAAAGTAGCAAGCATTTCATTTGCTCATCTGATTCATGATATTTACTCATCTTTTCTGGCTCCCATTCTACCCTTATTAATTGAGAAACTTAGCCTTTCATATTCAATGGCAGGTTTATTAACTATTATTCAACGAATACCATCTCTGCTAAACCCGATTATAGGTTTAATTGCCGACAGAGCACCTATTCGGTATTTTATAATTTTAACACCTGCAATAACAGCGATTGCAATGAGTTTATTGGGCATAGCTCCAAATTTTATTATTTTAGGATTGCTTTTATTTGTGATGGGATTAAGTGCAGCTTTTTTTCATGTACCTGCTCCCGTATTAATAAAAGAACTTTCGGGAAGTCGCATTGGAAAAGGTATGAGCTATTATATGATAGGCGGAGAAATTGCACGAACCACAGGGCCTTTGATTATTCTCGGTGCAATTTCTATTTGGGGATTGCAAGGAACCTATAAATTAATTCCATTTGCTTTACTCGCTACCATTGTTTTGTTTTATAAATTAAAAAACATTGATATTCAACGACCAAAAAAAGAAGAAAAAAAGGCATTCAATGTTAAAACCACATTAATAAAAGTTATACCTATATTTTCATTATTAGCAGGGATAACATTTTTTCGTTCTGCAATGAAAGCCGCACTCACAACTTTTTTACCAACATACCTTACTTTGGGCCAAAATGAAAGTCTTTGGATTGGAGGCATTTCCTTAGCTATTTTAGAGCTTGCCGGAGCTGTCGGGACTTTGGTAGGTGGTAGTATTTCGGATAAAATCGGAAGAAAAACTACTTTAATTATTTCAGCAATAGTTACTCCGGTTTTAATGTTCATTTTTGTTTATCTTAATGGTTTTGCAATGATTGCACTTCTTATACTGATAGGTTTTTTCATGTTTGCAACAAGCCCTGTTCTTTTGGCTTTAGTTCAGGAAATCAGTACGGAGAGGCCTGCATTTATTAACAGCATTTATATGACAATTAATTTCGTAATTGGAGCCATTACAGTTTATTTTGTAGGATTTCTAAGCGATATTTACGGACTAACCCTCACTTATAAAATATCAGCGATAATAGCTCTCGGATCAATTCCATTTGTTTTTATGCTTCC
>CAZBSL010000309.1:0-3242 GCA_964494265.1 uncultured Bacteroidales bacterium | reverse complement strand
GGACTTTGAGGGTCGATTGTTTGTCCTTGCATCGTGAAATTTTCATTTCCTTGCATTTTAATTAAATAGCCTTCGGTTGGTATCCAATTCCCTATGTTATTCACCCAATTTGGCCCGATTTTTTGTAAAGTCTGCCCCTGTGAATTTCTTACATAAACAAGATTATCATTAAGAATTTCTTCTAAAACTACAAGCATATCAGAATTATTGGGAATAATGTGAGAAGAAACGAATTGAAAGGCTGAACCTAGTGTAATTGTTTGTGATTGATTACTCAAATAATCATTACAGAAAAATACGCCTGCATCAGTACAACAAAAAATAGCTATGCTACTCATGTAAGGATTAAATTTTATTTTATTAATTTGAAGATTATCAAGACCCTCGTTTAGGAATTGTAAATTTGAAGTTTCGGGATGATACCAGGCTATTCCTTCTTCAACACCTCCCGGATTTTCTTCCCATCCTACAAAAAGATTGTCCATTACATCAAAACCGAGAGTATTCAGGTTTGGCGACCAAAATTCCACTTCCCAGGTATATCCGT
The DNA here is from genome assembly GCA_964494265.1 of uncultured Bacteroidales bacterium. Taxonomy (GTDB): domain Bacteria; phylum Bacteroidota; class Bacteroidia; order Bacteroidales; family JAEINX01; genus JAEINX01. The sequence continues at coordinate 2,695 of CAZBSL010000309.1, read as the reverse complement.
TATCATTTGAACCCCATAAGCCCGATGACCATGATTCATCAGGGAAAATGCCGTAAAGTTTTCCGTTATTATCATATTTCAAATCACTAATCATTGAAGGATAAGCCGAATTTGCTTCCCATGTCATTCCTCCGTCAGTAGAAAAGTAAACCCATTCGCCATCACAAACCGCAAGATTGTTTTCATAATAATCCATTGATAACCAAGTTCTATTATTAAAAGATTCAATTATTGTCCAGTCGGCACTATTATCAGATGTCATTAATCCGCCCTCATACCCGACAAAATACTTTTGGATACTTTCAACAAATATCACAAATTTCGGATAATAACACCACTCTATAACTGTAAATTGATGCGTTGTAAAATTGAAAAGATAAATTCCATCCGAATAACTTCCGTTGCCCATAATGAGCATTACGTTATCATTATCAAAAGGAATAGCACTTATTACAGGTAATGAATATGAATATTCAAGCCATGTGCCACTCGCACTCTCATAAATATATATTCCTGTTGATGTACAAATAAGATTTTGTCCGTAAGAATAGCTGACAAAACACACATCATTTGCTTGAATATTAGCTGGCCCGAATTCAATCCATTCGGCAAACCCCCAAAAGGGAATAAATAATAAAATAACAATTAGTTTTTTCATAACAACCTCCGTTTTATTTTTATATGGTAAATTTCTTTAATGTTTGGCTTTATTGTTGAATATTTTAGGGATTTTTCATGGTCAAATTCCATTACAAAACTTAAATTTGAATATAATCTTCAAATATACAATAAAATTTCTTTTTTTCCAAAGAAGGCAATCATAAAAAATAATATTAAATTGTATTATTAAGGTTATAAGGGGAATATGGGAAATAGGGGCTTTAGAGGTTTTATTCTGAAAAACCTTTATTCTTTTATGCTTTTTTTTAAAGATTTATACAATTTTTATTAATGATGCAATCAATATTAAATAAATACTTATCTTTACTAAAAAAAATCAAATGAAAAATTTTCTTGTAATTTCTATCGTTTTGGTTCTAATATGTAAATTTTCAATAAGCCAAAATGTGAATGGAATAATTGTTTCCGATTCCAATAATCTGACAATCGTGAAACTTTGGGGAACACATCAGGAAAGAGGATTTGCCTATGGATATCTTTTAGGCGATAAAATCACAAATATTGTTAACGGCTATATTTTACCTGTTTTCGGAAATAATATTGACGAAGCACGTGATATTATTATCAAAGGAGAAGACTTGATTATCGACTCAATATTTTTTCAGGAATCAAAGGCGCTTATTGCCGGGATGGATTCGGCAGGAACTAATACCGCCGGAATAGATTATATTGACGGCCTGGTTTATAACTCCTTTCTTGATTTGATAAAATTACTTGGCATTTATTCCGATACCTTAGGCTGCTCTAGCCTAATGGATTGGGGAGATGCAACAGCAGGTACCGACTTAGAGGGTAAATCTGTTATTTCACGACATCTTGATTGGTCAGCTTACAATGCCTTGATAAATAACCAGGTGATGGCAATTCATCTTCCATCGGAGATTGATGAACAGCCATGGATAATGATAGGTTTCGCAGGGCAAATGAGTGTTTTATCAGGCTTAAATAGTCAAGTATCGGTTTTTCAACACATGATGAGCGACTTTAATGGGAGTACATCACACAATATGGGCTATGAACCGATTTGGTTAACCTTAAGAAAGGCTATTGAAAAAAAAGATTTTAATGATGACGGAGTAAATAATTCACAAGATGTCAGGGATGCAATTGCTCAAAATACCAATGGCTATGCAGATGGGTATATTGTTGCTGCACTTGCTCCTTCCACCGCTGGAGCTGATAGCTTGGTAGCTCTTGTTGCAGAGCTTGCACCGCAATCACCTTTTCTCGTTTTCAGAAGTAATTCCCATCCCGATAATATTCCCGGTGATAATCTTTATGCAGCTAATTATGAGATAAAAAGAAATAATCATCAGCATTATTGCGGAAGGTATAATAGTGTTGTGAGTGCGATAGGAGAGGGGACAGGAATTGGTTCACTTGAAAATTGGACTATTATGCGAGATCATTCAAATTCATCTTCTTCAAACTTGCAATTTATGCAAGTTATACCCGAATTGGGAATATTAAATCTCGCGGTTCATCATAATGGAAGCCCTGCCTATCAACACGATCCGGTATCTTATGATCTGAATGAATTGTTTTCACCAATTTCTGCAATTAATGAATTTGAAAATAATTCTACTTTCTTGAAAATAAAATTATGCCCAAATCCGGTTCAGTCTGTATTAAAAATTCAAGCCGGTTTTGATTTATCCAATTCAATTTATTCAATATATAATCTGATGGGAGAGCGAATTTGTTTTGGAGAGTTAGATGGATTTACAAATCAGATATCAATTGATAGTTTTAAAAGTGGAATATATTTTTTAAAACTAAATTATAACGGAGGCTCTTTTACCGGTAAATTTGTTAAAAATTCTAATTAAATTTCAAATTCTGATAAATATAATGCTATAAAGAAAGCTAAATCGGAAATAGAATAAAAAATATGAAAAAAATATTTAATGTTTTATTAAGCCTATTATTTTTGAGTCAACTGCTTTTAGCTCAAAACCAAACTACTATCGATAGTTTAAACCTGATTTTGCAAAACGACGATCAAAAATCTTTG
>CAZBSL010000308.1:0-3243 GCA_964494265.1 uncultured Bacteroidales bacterium | reverse complement strand
CATTTGCAATTGATTCTGATCTGAGCCTTCTGCCGATAATACGCTCGAGCATTCTTCCTGTATCAAGAACTCTGTCAATATCTAAACCGACATCGATTCCCATTTCATCCATCATAACTACCATATCCTCTGTACAAACCAAGCCAACAGAATTTGGGTCTTTATAATAGTAAGCACCTGTACCTGATACCGGAACTCCGCTAACAAAATTTGCAGGTTGTCCACCGAGTCCTCCGAGGCAGGATTCGTAATTAGTTATTCCGGTTTGAAGAGTCGCCAAAACATTTGCTAAGCCCCAACCTCTTGTTACATGAAAATGAGCAATGTGTTTTTCGGGATTTGGTATTGCATCCAATAGCATAGAAAAATATTTATATACTCTGTCGGGAGAGGCTGAACCGTCATGGTCGGCATGCTCAACATCATCAGCACCAATGTCTAACCATCTTTGTGTAAATTCAATGGCTTTTTCTAATTTTGTAGGGCCTTCAATCGGGCATCCCCAAATTGTACTTACAGTTCCATTTACTTTAATTCCTGCATCATGACAAAGTGGGATGTATTTTTCACACATTTTCCAATAATCGTCAAGGCTTAAGCCCGAGTTTCGTTTATGATGCGTTTCGCTTGTTGAAACCATAACAAGTACTCTATCTGGCCCATAACCGTCTTTTTTTGCCTGAATAGCTCTTTCTATTGCTCTTTCTCTTATTGTGATGGCTGTTACACTCACATCATCTATAAGATGTTTTATTTTTTTGCTTGCATAAAGCCTTTTCATTAAATCATCGGCATCTCCGAATTGAGGCATGCCTCGCGGGTTTCCAAAATTTGTGGTTTCAACATGTTTAAAACCAGAAAGAATTAATTGTTCCAAAACCCAAAGTTTTGCTTCGGTTGGAATAAATTTTTCTTCATGTTGGAAACCATCTCTAACCGTAATGTCTCCAATTGTTACTTTTTTTGGATAGTTCATAAAAAATTTGTTTTGTTTGTCAATATATTTGTCTATAATTTCATTTTCATTTTAAAAAACACTTCATATTACCGTTGCTAAAATAATAAAAAATTGTGGATTCCCATTCATATCTTAGTTTAAAAACAGAATTTTTGGGAAACTACTCATAAGTGTAAGCACAAAACACTTAAAGTTTTGACTTGAAAAAACTACAACTTAAGTATTTTAAATACTCTTTTTTTATTACAAGTATTTATCAGAACATGATAAATTCCTGTTGAATAAACCCCCGTTTTCAGTATTAATTTATGTTTTCCTTTAGTTTGTTTTGAAATATTGGAAGAGTATATTTTTTGTCCAAATAAATTATATATACTAATTTGTATTTCATCATCATATGGCAAGAGATATTCTATTTCCAATTTATCAAAAAACGGATTTGGGAAGCAATTACATTCAATTTTGCTTGATAAGCTTTGATTTTCATCTATGCCTGTTACATCATAAGCTCTTCCATAAATCCCAAAATCGTCGATGTAAGAACCTATTTTTGAGATAGTGTTATTAGATGTAAAACAAAATTTTACTTGAATTGTTGAATCAACATATTCAGTAAGGTCTAAAACTACGTTATTCCATCCTCCGAATGAAGGGATACAAGGCTCATCATTTACTCCACCAAAGCATGTACTTATCGGAAAGAAATTATCTCCCTTATCCGTGCTTAATTCGACCCATAATTTATCTTTGGGATTCAGGCTTTGATTATGGTCCTCAACATCGTTCCAGAGTTTAAAATTCAAATGAGCATATGAAAGCCCTGATAAATTTATTGATGGCGACAAAATCCAACTATTAACATTATTACTATAAACACTATCGAGGTTTGATCCTATGCACTTTACACCCGAATAACAATTTTCAGGCCCTATATTTGGAATTCCGATATCCCATTTATCTTTAATTCCGCCGTGTGTCCAATTACCTGAAGCATTTTCAAAATCATTGAAATAAATTTCTATTAATGGCATATATGCAATTTCTCTAAAATAAAACAAAGCTTCGTTAAGGTTGTAGATAATACTATCGGTATTACCGGTTTTAGCATTATTAAATGACCGTTCTTGAAACTCTAAAGCCAAATCATAATTTTCCGATTGTTGATTGTCTAATTCTATTCCTTGAAAAACTGTATTGTAATTGAAAACAGAATCAGTAAGCGAAATTATCAGGTCAACCTTGCTTGTTGAGTCAGTCATAGAAGTATGTGTTGAGATTTTATGTGCACCACCCCAATTGGGATACATATGGTTGAAAACAGGATCGGAGCCAAACCAGTAAGCTTCAATATTTCCGACATACAATATAGGAAATTCATCTTCGATATTGCAGGCAAATGTAATAACTTCTTCATCTGCATCAAAATATGGATTTAAACCCCTTGAAGTTTCCATTTTTACCCATCCGTAATCAGGAATAAAATATTCTATTATCCAATGCATATCCATATATGAGGAAAACCAAACAGGCATATTCATAAGTACACGGCATGGGATTCCGTTTGCACGAAATACGGCAGCCCCTGCATGAGCATGGCCAGTACAGGAATTTCCCCATCTCATAGCATAATATGCATCAAAAGATACAGGTGAATAAGGAAATACCCAAGGAATATTATAACAATAGTCCTCAATTTTTTCAGCTAAAACAATTAAATCGTTAGTTGTGCCTCGTATGGAGTCGGAGATGTGATTAACCAATGAGTCATTCCATTGTACACAGGCTGTTGGTTGCAACCATGACTTAACCGAATCGGGGAGCTCCGATATTGAGGGAATAGGAACACTTTCGGGTATTTCGCTATAATCATGTTGCTTGATTAAAACCCATGAAGTCCAATTAAGATCAATGGTACCGGGAGTATTATTAATTGTTGCTGCAACTACTACATTGTCATCCGAAAGACGGATATATTTGTAATTGACCATTTGAGGACAATCAATCTTAAGCCAAATAGGAGCTTGTTCCCTATATGCAATAGGGATAATAAAATATACAGTATAGGGCGATTTGTTTGCATTGCCCGAAACCTGGAGTTCTCCAATTGCCTGGTGTAGATATAAATTTTTTGATGGCGACAACTTAGAATTTGAATGATCACGATGGCTGTAATCTGATTTTATAAATTTATGATCTGTAATTCCTTTGATTTGTGAATACGCTATGTTCGACAATAAAATGAATGAAAAAATTCCGAGAATAATACTTTTAATAGTTTTTGACAT
>CAZBSL010000307.1:0-3247 GCA_964494265.1 uncultured Bacteroidales bacterium | reverse complement strand
AAAACCTACAAATCATGACAAAAATAAAAGATGAAATAATATTACGTGTAAAAGAAGCCCTGGTAAAAGATGTAGGAAGGGCTATTGCCAGGATCGATCCCAAAGACATGAAACTTTTGGGACTGGATAGTGGCGACGTTATAGTAATTGAAGGTAAACGTGCTACTCCGGTAAAAATAATGCCGTGTTATCCTGATGACAGGGATAAAAGTATTATTCAAATAGATGGGATTACAAGAGAAAATGCCCTGGCCGGTATCGACGAAAAGGTAAAGGTGATCAAAACTACCAGCCGCCAGGCTACAAAAATAAAACTTAAACCCGATACCAAATCCGGGTCTTTATTTAAGGCTGATGATGCAAAATACATCGGATCCCTTATCAATGGCCTTCCGGTAACAAAAGGTGATAGGGTGAGGGCTATTTTGTTTGGATCCCGCTCGGTTGAATATACCATAACCGGCACCAGCCCTGAAGGAGTGGTACTGATACATCCAAATACCACTTTCCAGCTTGAATTGACAAAGAAGGGCGGGGAACGCAAAAGTAAAGTTTCGTATGAAGACATTGGAGGACTCGGGAACCAGGTGCAACGTATCAGGGAGATGATTGAGCTTCCGTTAAAATATCCGGAAATTTTCGACCGGCTAGGAGTTCAGCCACCAAAAGGGGTTTTCCTCTATGGCCCTCCGGGAACAGGAAAAACACTCATCGTTAGAGCAGTGGCCCACGAAACGGATGCTTATTTCATTAATATCTCCGGTCCCGAGATTATGGGGAAATTTTATGGCGAAAGCGAAGGGAGGATCCGGAAACTTTTTGAAGAAGCTCAGTCTCATGCGCCGTCTATTATTTTCATCGACGAAATTGATGCTATTGCCCCCAAGAGGGAAGACATGGGTGGTGAAAAACAAGTCGAGAAACGTGTAGTTGCGCAGTTGTTGTCGCTTATGGACGGTCTTGAATCAAGAGGGAAAGTAATTGTAATTGGTGCAACCAATATTCCAAATTCCATTGATCCCGCATTGAGGAGGCCGGGACGTTTCGACCGCGAGATATCCATTTCCATTCCAGATAAAATAGGCAGGCTGGAAATTCTTCATATCCATACAAGGGGTATTCCATTATCAATGGATGTTGATATGGAAAAAGTGGCAGAAATAACTCATGGTTTTGTAGGTGCCGACCTGGAAGCTTTAGCCCGTGAAGCTGCAATGACAGCCTTACGAAAAATCCTTCCGCAAATCGATTTTCAAATGGCAGAAATCCCTTACGAACTTTTAATGTCACTCGAAGTAAGCATGGATAATTTCCTGGATGCGATGAAAGAAGTGGAACCTTCTGCTATTAGGGAAGTATTTGTGGAGGTACCCGATGTTAAATGGGATGATGTTGGCGGGCTTAATGAAATTAAAGAGGCTTTAATGGAAACAGTAGAATGGCCATTAAAATATGCCGACCTTTTCAAAAAAGCCGATACAAACCCACCCAAGGGAATTATCCTTCATGGGAAACCCGGTACAGGTAAAACCTATCTGGCAAAAGCGCTGGCGAGCGAAAGCGGTGTTAATTTTATCTCTGTAAAAGGCCCGCAGATTCTGAGCCGTTATATTGGCGAATCAGAAAAAGGAGTAAGAGAACTTTTCAGAATGGCAAAACAGGCATCGCCCTGTATTTTATTCCTTGATGAAATAGACAGCCTCACCCCCAGGCGTAGTAACGATAGTTCCGGTTCCGGGGTAATCGAACGGGTGATTGGCCAGTTCCTTACTGAAATGGATGGCATTGAAGACCTGAAAGGAGTTATTGTTCTGGCAGCAACCAATAGGATAGATTTAATTGACCCTGCTTTGCTAAGAAGTGGTAGGTTCGATTTGATATTCGAATTGCCTCTTCCCGATTTAATAACCAGGGAAAAAATATTCGACATCCATACCCGAAACAAACCCCTTGGCAAAAAAGTAAACCTGAACAAACTGGCTTTGAAAACAGAAGACCTCACAGGGTCCGATGTCGAATTTATTTGCCGTAAAGCAGCTATGCTTGCCATTCGTAGTTTGATTGATCAGGAACGTATAAAATCATCTGAACCTATCGGCGAAATCATCATCCAGATGAATCATTTCGAAGAGGCGATCGAGCTGGTAATAAAACAAAATACAATAAAGAAATAAACTCAAATCTTATGACAACAGAAGGAATATATATTTACGGGATTATACCTAATATTTATGGGACAGAGTACTTTCGCTTACTGAAAAATTCAGGGGTCAATTTCATCTCTTTTCAGAACATATCAGCCATCGTTTCTAAAAAGGAGACAGCACATATTGACTTTTTAGACAGGGAATCACTGGCCCACTTATTGATTCATCATCAAAAAACCATTGAAGAAATCATGGCAATAGGTTTCAACATGATCCTCCCCATGAAGCTCGGAACAATTGTAAATGGCAAAAAAGATGTGTTAAACATACTTGAAAACGGTTATGATTTAATTATTACCACCCTGAAGAAAATTGAATACCTGACAGAAATTGACATGGTAGTTACCTGGGATAATTTTCCCGGGATTCTCAAAGAGATATCTGACCATCCCGAAATCATAGCAATAAAAGATGACATTCTGAAAAAAACGGACATGCTTTCTCAAGTTGATCAGGTAAAAGTGGGGATGCTGGTTCAGAGGAAATTAAATGAAAAAAACAAAAGCATTGAATTAAAAATTTTAGAAGCATTGTCCTCATTCTGCCTCGATATAAAAATACATGAGGTGATGAATGACCAGATGGTTACCAACTCGGCGTTTCTCGTTAACCGGAATACAAAAGAAAAATTTGAAAAGGTAATTGACCGGCTTGATGAAGAATTCAATAGCACCCTGAAATTTAAAATAATAGGACCATTGCCCTTTTATAGCTTTTATACCCTTAATATTGAAAAGTTAGATCCGGAAATTGTGATGCAAGCAAAAAATGACCTTGGACTAAAAGAGGAAACTTCAGAAGCCGAAATTAAAAAAGCATATTTGGGGAAAGCAAAATTATTTCATCCTAATGCACAACAAAAGAATGGGGATAAAGAACACTTTAACAAGATAAATAAAGCCTATCACACCCTACTTGATTATTCTGTAGCAACAAAACAGTTATCAAATGATGACTATATCTCATTTGCACAAGAAAAGTTGAGTGAAAATTTGATTTTAGTTAAAATAAAGGAATAATATGCAACGCGACGGAAAATA
>CAZBSL010000306.1:1390-3259 GCA_964494265.1 uncultured Bacteroidales bacterium | reverse complement strand
ATAAAAGGCTTAGGTCTTCAATAATGCTTGAAGTAAATGATAAAATAATTATTATTGATGCCGGTCCTGATTTCAGGCAACAAATGTTGAGGGAAAATGTAAAAAGCCTTGATGCCATCCTGCTGACTCACGGACATAAAGACCATATCGGCGGCTTAGATGATGTTAGAGCTTTTAACTATATACTTCAAAGGCCGATAAATGTTTATGCAAATATTGAAGCCATCAAGAGTGTAAGGCGTGAATTGTTTTATGCCTTTGAAAACCACAATAGGTATCCGGGTGTCCCAAAAATTGATTTACATACGATTGAAAATAAAGAATTTTATGTTGATGGAATAAAAATTACACCAATTGAGACTTTGCATTATAAATTAGTAACTTTCGCCTACCGGATTGGAGATTTCACTTATATTACGGATACAAATTTTATAAGTGAATTGGAAATGGAAAAAATAAAAGGATCAAAAGTTATTGTTATTAATGCTCTGCGTAGAAAAAAACATATTTCGCATTTTGCACTTTCGGAGGCTTTGGAAATTCTTGATAAGCTTAAGCCTGAAAAAGCATATTTAACTCATCTAAGTCATATTATGGGGCTACACCAAGATGTTGAGAAAGAACTCCCCGCTTATGTTAAAATTGCTTATGATGGGTTAAAGATTAATTGTTAGATTGTTAAATTGCTTCTCGGAGAAACTATATTTTAAAAATGAATGAAATAAAAAAAAATTGTATTTACTTTTATCAATTATTCAAGTGTATTTTAGTAACATTAACTATTTAACAATTTAACAATTTCAGAATAAGTACAAACTTTTTAAGAATTAAAACATATTCTATAAATGACTACCCTCCCTCCTCTTGCCGAACAACTCAGGCCTAAAACTTTAGAAAATTTTATCGGACAAGATCACTTGACAGGCCAAAAAGCCATCTTGCGTCGGGCAATTGAAAACGAAAATATTCCTTCAATGATTTTATGGGGCCCACCGGGAGTTGGGAAAACAACACTTGCATTCATTATTTCAAAACAATTGAATAGGCCGTTTTATACTTTAAGTGCAATAAGTTCAGGTGTAAAAGATGTCAGGAATGTAATCTCCAAAGCTCAGGAGGAAAATGATGCCATTCTTTTTATTGACGAAATTCACAGGTTTAGTAAATCACAACAAGATTCATTACTCGGTGCCGTTGAAAAAGGAATAATTACTTTAATAGGCGCAACAACCGAAAATCCTTCGTTTGAGGTTATTTCACCTTTGCTTTCGCGATGTCAGGTTTATATTTTGAAGCATCTTGAAAAAAATCACCTTAAAAAATTATTATCCTCAGCGGTTAAATTTCTTGAAGATCAAAAAAATATTAAAATTCAAATTGAAGAAGATGAAGCCCTTTTAAGAGTTTCGGGAGGAGATGCAAGAAAACTTTTTAATGCTATTGAGCTTGTAGTTAACTCTGATAAATCGGAAAATGAAATTATAATTACAAACGATAAAACTTTAGATGTAATTCAACAGAATTTGGCGATTTACGATAAAAAAGGAGAAATGCATTACGATGTCATTTCAGCTTTTATAAAATCATTGCGGGGAAGCGATCCAAATGCAGCCGTTTATTGGTTGGCACGAATGGTTGAAGCCGGTGAAGACCCTAAATTTATTGCCCGCCGTATGCTTATTCTTGCTTCAGAGGATATTGGAAATGCCAATCCAAATGCCCTACTCCTTGCTAATACTTGTTTTGATGCAATAAACAAAATTGGTTGGCCCGAAGGAAGAATTATTCTTTCACAAACTGCAATTTATCTGGCTTCATCACCTAAAAGCAATGCTTCGTATTTGGCAATAAAAAATGCTCAAAAGCTTG
>CAZBSL010000306.1:0-1290 GCA_964494265.1 uncultured Bacteroidales bacterium | reverse complement strand
TCATCACCTAAAAGCAATGCTTCGTATTTGGCAATAAAAAATGCTCAAAAGCTTGTCAACCAAACCGGTAATCTTGCTATTCCTTTACACATTAGAAATGCCCCTACAAAATTGATGAAAGATATCGGATACGGGAAAAACTATAAATATGCTCACGAATATAAAGACAATTTTACTGAACTTGAGTTCTTACCCGAAAAAATAAAAGGAACAAAATTCTACGAGCCAAGTAATAACCAACGTGAAAATGAAACACGTAAGTGGCTCAAAAAAAGATGGAAAGATAAGTATGAATATTAATCGCTGATATTTATAAATCAAATCATTTAAGCACTTCCGCTAAACCATCACTATCCTTGTTCCACCATTATCGATGCCAAGATGACTTGATTTAGTAATAATTGTATCTTTTCCGCTATTCTCAACAAAATGAATTGCTGCCCTAATTTTTGGAGCCATGCTGCCTTCGGCAAATTGGCCTTCTTCGAGATATTTTTTTGCTTCAGCAATTGTTACTCTTTCCAAAGATTTTTCTTGGGGTGTATTATAGTTTAAACAAACTTTCGGAACATCAGTTAAAATGAAAAACTTATCAGCATTAATCTGAGCAGCCAATAATGCCGAAGCGAGGTCTTTATCAATAACTGCATCAATTCCCTGAAGTGTATTTTCTCTTGCATAAAAAGTAGGGATACCCCCGCCACCAACCGCAATAACGATATGGCCGTCGCGGGCAATTTTTTCAATTGATTTTTTATTATTGATAACTAAAGGTTTTGGTGAGGCAACTACTTTCCTCCATCCTCTTCCGCGAGGATCTTCTTTGAAAACCGCTTTGGTTTCTTGAGTTATTTTTTCAGCCTCTTTTTTTGTGTAATAAGGTCCGACAGGTTTTGTAGGATTTTGAAAGGCCGGGTCATCTTTGTTAACCAACACCTGAGTTATTATAGTAATAATATCACGCGACATATCTTTTGACTCCAAAACATTCCTTAATTGCTGTTCTAAAATATAACCTATAAATCCCTGTGAATAAGCAACACAAATATCTAAAGGCATTTCCGGCAACCCGTATAATTTATTTCCGGCAGTATTTGAAAGCATTAAATTTCCAACCTGAGGGCCATTACCGTGAGTAATAACAATATTATATTTTCTTTTTACCAGTTTCAGTAAATGCTCACTTGCTTTATAAGCATTTTGTTCTTGTTCGTCAATATTTCCTTTTTGGTCGCTTCTTAATAAGGCATTTCCTCCAAATGCAACAACTGCAAGCTTTTTCATATTCAA
>CAZBSL010000305.1:1582-3266 GCA_964494265.1 uncultured Bacteroidales bacterium | reverse complement strand
AAAATAAAAAAAGCCCGACAATTTTATCATTGTCAGGCTTTCCGGTGATCCTGCCGAGGCTCGAACTCGGGACCCTCTGCTTAAAAGGCAGATGCTCTACCAGCTGAGCTACAGAATCATTTTTTGGAGGTGCAAAAGTATATGACTTTTTTTACTTAACCAAAACTTTTTTGATTTTTTTTATAATTTATTTACTTGATTCTATATTTCTAATTTACAAATTTTTAAACATGCTTTAATCGACTTATTTAATAGAAAAAATTTACTTATATGGCAATTGAATAATTATGAGGCAGTAAAAAATTATTAAAAGATAACTTAACAGATAATTCCTTTGCCTTGCCTGACAATTTCAAAATTGTCAATTTCGCATGAAACTATTGTTGATGCTTCGTTATCGCCATAACCTCCATCAATGACAATATCAACAATATTCTTATATTTTTCATAAATTAATTCCGGGTCAGTGGAATATTCAACAATCTCATCATCGTCATGTATTGATGTTGACATTATAGGATGTCCAAGATATTCAACTATTTGCCGAGGGACATTATTATCGGGAACACGAATTCCTATTGTTTTCTTTTTACTTTGAAATAATTTGGGCACATTATTATTGGCATCCAGAATAAAAGTGAATGGGCCCGGTAAGCATTTTCTCATTAATTTATAAACAGTTTTACTTATAGGTTTTGCAAAATCTGATAAATCACTTAAATCATGACAAATAAACGAGAAATTTGCGTTTTGTTTTTTTACTCCTTTAATTAACGCTATCCTTTCAACAGATTTTGGTTTGTAAATATCACAACCAAGTCCGTAAATTGTATCTGTTGGAAAAATAATCACTCCACCGTCAGATAAACACTCAACGACAGTTTTTATTTGTCGTGAACTCGGATTCTCAGGATAAATTTTTAAAAACATTTTGCAAATTTATTAAAAAAGCGATTTTATCAAAATAAAAAATGGGTAAGCTACTTATATCGCACCGCTCAACCATTTACCCTTGCTTCCTTCCGAATCTGGGGGAATTCAACAGGAGCTGGTCGTATAAGACTTACCCGCTGCAAAATTAATAATTGAATTTTAATTAACAATACAATTTTTCATTTATTTTTGTTTTCAAAAAAATGTTATGTTTGTAATTAAATAAATTAAAAAAAATATTATGGAAACAAAAAAATTATCTACTTCAAAATTCTCCTTAGGCTATGGACTTATCATAGGAGCTCTTCTTATTATTTTAAGCTTGGTTCTCAATATGTTTGGGATGAAACAAGCACAAAATTACAACTGGATTTCCTATGTAATAATATTAGCCGGAATTATCTGGGGATCAATAGTCTATAGAAACAGCTATAATGATGGTTTAATATCTTATGGGCAATCTTTCACAGTTGGATTTCTAATTGGTTTATATGCTGCAATTCTATCCTCGATATTCACATTCATATATCTGTCATATATTAATCCCGAAAGCATAAATGAAATTCTTGAAATTTCGAGAGAAAACATGTATTCCCAAGATCTATCCGATGATCAAATAGAGCAAGGAATGAATATTACCGAAAAAATGACAACACCAATAATTTTGTCAGGAATTATCTTGATTTGGAACACACTTTGTTCCTTAGGATTAGCATTAATTGTTTCTATTTTCGTAAAAAAAGAACAATAA
>CAZBSL010000305.1:0-1482 GCA_964494265.1 uncultured Bacteroidales bacterium | reverse complement strand
GGAAATGATTTTTCCTATGAAATTATTTTTATTGATGATGGAAGCCGTGATAACTCCTGGAAAATAATTGAAGAAATTTCAAAAGATAATTCCGGAGTAAAGGCGATAAAGTTTCGACGTAATTACGGTAAATCAGCCGCATTATTTGTAGGTTTTGAGGCCGCTGAAGGTGATGTTATTGTTACCATGGATGCTGATTTGCAAGACAGCCCCGACGAAATCCCTCATTTATTTAAAATGATTAAAAATGAAGGTTTTGATATTGTTTCGGGATGGAAGAAAAAAAGATATGACCCTCTCTCGAAAAGGATACCATCCAAGTTTTTTAATTTGATAACACGAAAAATTTCAGGAATAAAATTACATGATTTTAATTGCGGATTAAAAGCTTATAAATCGGATGTAATAAAAAGCATTGAAGTTTACGGTGAAATGCATCGCTATATTCCGGTCATCGCAAAATGGGCAGGTTTTAATAAAATTGGCGAACTAATTGTTCATCATCAGGAACGAAAATATGGAACTTCAAAATTCGGCTCGGGGAGGCTAATTAAGGGCTTTCTTGATCTTTTATCAATTTCTTTCGTTTCAAAGTTTGGCAGAAGGCCAATGCACTTATTTGGAACATTGGGTGTTTTTTTATTTATAATTGGTTTTGGAATTGCCGGATATTTAGCTTACTCAAAAATATTTCTTGCTACCTACAAGATGACAGAAAGGCCTTTATTTTATCTTGGCTTGCTTTCAATGATTCTTGGAACACAAGTTTTTATGACAGGTTTTATTGCCGAATTGATTTCCAGAAATTCTTCCGAAAGAAATAAATATATTATTGAACAAAAGATTTTATAATATAAATTCATTTGTTGGGATAAAAAAAAAGTAAAATGAAATTAAAAACTGGAAATTAGAAATTCAGGAGAATACCAAATTTCTAACGGTTGAAAGACGTCCGTATGGATTTCTAATCTCCAATTATTAAAAATAAATGCGAATTGTAATAATAGGACCTGCATATCCTTTAAGAGGTGGGCTGGCAAGCTATAATGAAAGACTTGCAAACGAATATATTAAACAGGGAAATGAAGTAATTATTTACACTTTTAGTTTACAGTATCCGAAAATTTTGTTTCCGGGTAAAACTCAATATTCAACTGAAAAACCACCCGTGAATTTGGATATTAAAATTAAAGTTAATTCAATAAACCCGTTGAATTGGATTAAGATTGGAATGGAAATTAAAAAACTTAAACCCGATTTAATTATTACAAAATATTGGATACCTTTTATGGCTCCATGCCTCGGTACAATTTCCGGAATTGCCAAAAAAAACAAGGAAACAAAAGTTATTTCAATTCTTGATAATATTATTCCTCACGAAAAACGTATTTGCGACAAGCAATTGTCAAGATATTTTGTAAAAAATGTCGATGGTTTTGTTGCTATGTCTCAATCGGTTTTAGATGATTTGCAGAAATTCGA
>CAZBSL010000304.1:0-3287 GCA_964494265.1 uncultured Bacteroidales bacterium | reverse complement strand
CTTCCAATAAAACTTCTACAGCTTTTTCCAATTGTTGGTCACGCCCTTTGATTACAATATCATAATCCTGCCTGACTTTATGATCGGGTTCGAGTTGATTGTTTTCAAGATAATTTCCCTCTCCGTCTTTAGCACCAACTTGTGGAATACCGAAATATAATGATCTATCCTGAAGAGTTTCCCACCAAACTGCTGTCATAGTTCCGGGGACAGGCATTCCCACAAGTTCGCCTATCTCAAGAGTTTTATATGCATAAGGAAAACCATGAGCATCGGAATAATTACTTTCGCTGATAAGCACGATCGAAGGCTTGATCCATTTATTCATTGGTTCGTGGCCGTAATGAACTCCTCTCGGATAAAAGTCGGCATATTTTTTACCGGCAAGCATAGTTGCAAGGTCATCGTGTAACCAACCTCCTCCATTAAAGCGTGTATCGACTATTAAAGCTTCTTTATCCCAGTTTCTTCCCAAAACTTCTGAATAAAATTCACGAAAACTTGAACTGCTCATACTTCTTACATGAACATAGCCGATTCTTCCATTTGATAAACTATCGGTTTCTTTTCGGCGATTTTTCACCCACCGCTTGTATAACAATTGGTTTTCCTCTCCACCCGATATTGGTTTTATGGTTTCTTCCCAACGCTTCTTTGAGTTCGGATCATAAATCGACAATAAAGTATTTTTACCGGTTTTATGGTTAAGCAATTGATAATAATTTATATCGGGAGAAATCTCTACTCCATCAATTTTTTCAATAATATCCCCGTTTTTTATTTTTGAATCAGCTTGTAATAAAGGACCCTTATCAATAATTTCAATAATTTTAATACCTCTACCGTCGTAAGATTCATCGAAGAATGCACCAAGTTTTGCTGTATTATCGCCATTTTTTGCTGATGCTCTATAACCCGAACCTGTATGGGAGGCGTTCATTTCGCCAAGCATTTCGCTTAACATTTCGGCAAAGTCATAATTATTATTTATATAGGGTAAAAACTTTTCATACTCTTTCTTATAGAAATCCCAGTCAACTTCGTGAAGATTGGGGTTATAGAATTTTTTTTGCATTTGTCGCCAGGCATGCTCAAACATATATTCCCGTTCAAGTGCTTTATCAAGATTAAATTCAGCTTTATAGCTTACGTTTTTTTTCTTAGGGTTTTCGCCAAGCTTAATTTTTATTATTTGCTTATTAGAAAACAAATACAAATTCTCTCCCTTTTTATCCATTTGTAAAGCTCCGGCGCCGCCCTTCAATTTAACAAGCAATTTGGTTTCTTTATCTTTAAGTTTATTAACCCATAAATCATAACCATCTTCAAACTTGCTTAAATAATATAATTTTTCACCATCGGGGCTGAGAATTGCATCAGAGAGCGATGATGAATTAATCGTAAGTTTCTCTTTTCTATCTTCGATGTTAATTAAATCAATTTTTATTTCTTTAACGACATCTTCTTTTTCATCCTTTTCCTCACCTTTATTTTTCTTCTTTTTTTCCTTTTCTTTCTTATCTTTTATTAATTTATATTCTTCTTTTGTCAATTTAAAATTATCATAAGCCTCCTGATTTAAAAACATAGCCCAAACATCATCCTGCGAACCCCAACTTCCGTGGCTACGCATTCCATTGCGATCAGAATACCAAATCATAACATTTCCCTTCATCATCCATTGCGGATGATTATCACTATAGCCGCTGTTTGTCAAATTAACAGCTTCGCTTCCACCTTTTGCATCAATTATGGCAATATCATTTAAAAATACCGCATTGGGAGAGTATTCTACAACAAACCATTTTCCATCGGGCGACCATTCGTACCATTGATCGCCATCGGAATAAGAATAATTATATTTTCCATCTAAAATTGTTCTTGTTTTTTTTGAATCAAGATTGATAACTTTCAGTGTTTCTCTTTCTTCTAAATAAGCTACTTCCTTTCCATCTGGTGAAAAACGAGGCTGAAATGTTTCCTCTTCAATTTCAAGTATTGGTTCTTCTTTTAAAATAGTAGCAAGGGAAAACAAATCTTCGCCTTCACGAGTTATTTTTGTTTGATAAATGTTCCAGCTTCCATTTCGTTCGGAAGCATATAAAATTGATTTTCCGTCGGGGCTGAAACTAACCGATCTTTCCTGTTCAGGTGTGTCGGTTATCCTTTTAGTTGTTGCAAAATCAACCGAAGTAACAAAAACTTCGCCCCTTACAATAAATACAATTTCCTTTCCATTGGGTGAAAGCTCCATTTCAGTAGCTCCCGATGTTAGGGTTAAAAATTCTTTTTGGTTCTCTTTGTCATCGCTTAAAATTGCAATAGGAACTTTTTGAGGGGTTTCACCGGGTTTTAAAGTATAAATCTCACCATTGTAACCATAGCACAGAATTCCATCGTCGGAGATACTTAAAAATCTGACCGGATGATTTTCATAAGCCGTGATTTCTACAATGTTTTGAGGATTATTAATCGGGAATTTGCAAACATTAAAAGAAGCGTTTTGTTCGCTCAGGTAATAGATTTCCGATTCATCGGGGCTAAAAACCGGATTGCGGTCCTCGCCTTCAAAGTCTGTTAATTTAGTATGTTTTCCTGTTTCGATATCATAAATCCAAACATCTCTTGCAACAGAGGAAGTATGATGTTTTCGCCATTTATTTTCATAACCTTTCTGATCGTGATAAATTATCCGGTTTTCTGCTTTATTGTAGCGGGCCATTTTTGCCGGTGTCGATAAAATTTGATTGACTTTTCCTCCTTCAACCGGCACGCAATATAATTCCGATAAAACTCCTGAAGGAAACTGAACATTATCTTTCAAATCTTTAATTGATGCCGAAAAAACTATTTTGCCTGCATCAGGTGTGAAACTATAAGGGAATTCGCCCGCTGAATTAAAAGTTAATCGTTTCGCCTTACCTCCTTCTGCCGGAATGATAAAAACATCGAAATTACCATGTCGATCTGATGCAAATGAGATGTATTTGCCATCGGGCGACCAAACAGGCATAAAATCATAAGCCTTGTGAACAGTTAAATGTTTTGCTTCCCCGCCTGTGGAAGGAACCGTAAAAAGATCTCCCTGATAAGAAAAAACGATGGTTTTGCCATCGGGAGAAATTGATGGATATCTTAGCCATAATGGATTGCTGTCAGCAAAAAGTGTATTAATGCTTAAAAACAAGATAAAAAAAGTAAATAAATTTTTCATGATTGAAAGAATATTAATATTCGAAATAAAGATTTTATATCAGACACAAAATTACTGAATTAATATTAGAAAA
>CAZBSL010000303.1:1870-3297 GCA_964494265.1 uncultured Bacteroidales bacterium | reverse complement strand
CCTCAACCTCATCATAGAGGTTTTCAACCGTGCCATTGTTTTGAAAAACAAAATCCGCCATTTCAATACATTTTTTCAAATTTTGTTTATTTGGATCGGATGAGGAATACTCCCTTTTTTCATTCTCCATAAAGACGTTAAAAGAAATATGGTCGGTTTCCGAATTTCGAAGTTTTATTCTTTCATATCTAAGTTTTGGATCGGCATCAACAGCGAAAAGATAAAAATTACTCTTTTCTTTTAGTGATGCGATTTCACCGGGAGTGCGGATACTTTCGATAATACAATTCTTTCCTGATATTTTTGCTTGCTTATAAAGCTGATCGGTAACATAAGAAGGCGAATTCTTCGCCCTTAGTTCGTTTGCTATCGAAGTCATTGAATCTCTGTTTACAGCAAGGTTTCTCTTCTCAATTTCGCTTATCAGGTAATCACGAACCGAATAATGAACAAAAGCATTTTTATTAACAAGGCAATCGACAATTGTCCCCTTTCCTGCACCAAGAGTTCCCGTAATTCCGATAATTATCATAAACAATTAACTAATTAATAATGATTAAAAGCACAAAATTAAGGAAATATTTTGTTGAGAATGGTAAAGAAAGTATGCATTACTAAAAGTTTTATGGTTAAATTGAATTTTAAATTTTACAATTTTAAGCATAGCTTTGTATTTTTTCTACGAAACTATCTTGTTAGTTCCAATCCATCATTTAACAACAAACCACCCTATTCCCACAATTATCGCAATTTCCTTTGTTGTCAACAGCAACTACTTCAACATAATATCCTTTTCTTTTAATAAGCGTTTTTCCGCAATTACTACAAATTGTGTCATTTCCCGAATCAAGATTAACATTCCCAAGGTAAACATAATCAAGATGTTCTTTTGCAATTTCATGGAATTCATTTAGAGTTTCAACGGATGTCTGTCGGTTTTTAAGTTTATAAGTCGGGTAATACCTTGAAATATGAAGAACTGTGTCGCGGCCGGTTTCGCCGGAAATCCATTTCACCATTTCCTCAAAGTTTTCTTTATTATCATTTAGATCGGTTATAACCAAATTAGTTATTTCCATATGTTTATTGCTATTATGAATTTTCTTAATACTTTTTTTAACAGGTTCAATTGTTGAAAATGTATAATTTTTATAGAATTCATTTGTAAAGGCTTTCAAATCAACACTAAAAGCATCAACATAAAGTAAAAGTTTTTCCAAAGGCTTGGGATTGATAAATCCGTTTGTAACCATCACATTTTTAAGCTCTTTTTCCTGAGCTTGTTTTGCAATTTCAAGCATAAACTCAAACCAAACTGTTGGTTCGTTATAGGTGTATGCAATTCCTATATTATTTTTTCTTGCAGCTGAAGAAACAATTTCTTCCGGTGTGATATTTCTTAGATACCCATATTCGTCAACACTTGT
>CAZBSL010000303.1:0-1770 GCA_964494265.1 uncultured Bacteroidales bacterium | reverse complement strand
ATGAGGACAAAGTAAGCACTGAACTTTTTGGCCATCAAGTTTTTTATAAAAATCTGCTTTTTTCATCTGTTTAAAAATCGAACCATATAAGTCATATAAGAAAATATAAGTAAAAATAGTTTAACACATTAATCATTATCTTGTGCCTGCGCACCGAAGTGCTTTGGCGCCCTGGTGTGAGTTTAAAATTAAACTTGGACATTTCACAAATTTAATATTTTTTATTCAGATGATTATATTTTATTTTCAGAAGTTATTGGTTGTGTTTTAAGAAATTTCCAATTTCTAATTTCAAACCACGAACGCGTATGAAATATTTATGTTTTTCACTCTATATTCACATTAATCCTTAATTTTGACTTCGATTAATTTGAATTTTTAATGAGAAAAAAAGTTCTTATAATAACATACTACTGGCCACCAAGTGGCGGAGCCGGGGTTCAGCGGTGGTTGAAATTTGTTAAATATCTTAGAGATTTTAATTGGGAACCCATTGTTTACACTCCCGAAAATCCTGAATTCCCGGAATATGACAATTCTTTGCAAAAAGATATACCTGAAAATATTTCTGTTTTAAGAACACCTGTTTGGGAACCATATTCTGCCTATAAAAGATTTATTGGGCAAAATAAGGATAAGAAAATTAATGCCGGTTTTTTAAGTGAGGATACAAGGCCAAAACTTAGCGAGAACATTTCGGTTTGGATAAGAGGAAATTTTTTCATTCCCGATGCAAGAAAATTCTGGATAAAACCCTCGAAGAAATTTCTAAGTAATTATCTCGAAAACAATCATATTGATGTAATTGTTTCTACAGGCCCTCCTCATAGCATGCATTTGATTGCAATGTATTTAAAAAAGAAATTTAATATTCCATGGCTGGCAGATTTTCGTGATCCATGGACAAATATTGATTTTTATAAAGATTTGAAATTAACCCGATTCGCTGACAAATATCACCATAAATTGGAATGTTCGGTTTTACAAAATGCCGATAAAGTAGTTGTTATCAGCAATGGAATGGCTAATGATTTTAAAAAATTTTTCGATAGAGATTATGAAGTTATAACAAATGGTTTTGACCCTGATGATTTGAACAAAGATGAGGAACTGTCTGTTGATAAAAAATTTAGTGTTGCACATATTGGTTCTTTAGTAAAAACCCGAAACCCGATTGCTTTGTGGAAAGTTCTAAGTTCATTAATAGAATCTGAGCCGGGTTTCAAAGATGATCTTGAAATAAAATTAGTCGGTAAAGTGGATGTTTCGGTTAAACATTCAATTGAACAGTTTGGGCTCAATAAATTTGTAAATAAAATAGACTATTTACAACACAATGAGGTTATTAAAATCCAGAAACAATCGCAGGTATTATTATTATTGATCAATAATACACCCAATGCAAAAATGATATTAACCGGAAAATTTTTCGAATACCTTGCCGCAAAGCGACCAATTATCTGTATCGGGCCTTGTGACGGAGATGCGGCAAAAATTTTAAAGCAAACCAACTCAGGTTTAATAAGTGATTTCAATGATGTAAATAAACTAAAAAACAATATTTTAGAATATTATAATTTATTTAAAAACAAAAAACTAATTTCAGAAAGCACGGGAATTGAAAAATTTTCAAGAAAGGAATTAACCGGAAAACTTGCGGAATTATTGATTGTTCGACATAATTATTAATAAAATTTATATATTTGTGTGATATTTAGAAAATAAGTAAACACGAACTGAAAATTAAAATATTTGATCATATAGAAGAAA
>CAZBSL010000302.1:0-3298 GCA_964494265.1 uncultured Bacteroidales bacterium | reverse complement strand
CTTGTAACACAACGAGCATGTCAGGATTTGTAACATCAATTCTTGAAGAAACAAACTGATAGCCGGTATTTAAAGGAATAGTTTGTGTAACTTCATCAGGCTGAATAGGAGGGAGGACAATATAATCAATCCATACGCAATCCGAACCGCCGGTAACGTATCCGTCTTTGTGATAAGTCCATTTAAAAGTATGAGATCCTGCACTTACGGTGAAAACTTCTTCACTCCAACTGACTTCACCATCCCATTTACCTTTTTCACTATTATCAATTGAAAATGCGAGATAATCGTAGCCAGCTCCACCCGGGTCATCCTCGCAAGATACTTTTTTAAAGAAACTTATTTCTCCGGACGAAAGAACTTCTAATTCAAGAATAAGAATAGATTCGGCATTATTCCCAATACTACCTGATTTTGCACAATATACTCCTTCGTAGGCATTTGTATTAACAACTTGCCAGTTGGCATTTCCCGAGAAAGTCCAATCGAAAGAAGTGAAATCACCTGATTCAAAATCTTCAAATATTATTCCAATTGTTACATATTTAGTTTCAACTACATTATAATCATTTGCCGCAGTAATATCGAAAATCAGATCAGCAACTTGTCCGATAGGTGTACCGGAAGCAGCTGTAATGCTAAAAATCGCATCTACCGAACCATCAGGATTAATGTTTCCAAGTGATTGACTACCTGAATTAATACTTAAATACGGACTAATAGATGAAAGATCAGCAAAAGCATCGGCAGCTTCGCAAGAACCTGAATTCTTTACAATAATTGATACATCAGTAGTTTCACCCGGATCAATTCCGCCATTTCCGAGAATTTCAAATTCTACAATATTTAATACCGGTGCATGAGCAATAATAGAAAAATAACTTTCCCATGATGTTTCACCACTTTCGGCTGCTATCGTAAAAGCAATATTTTCACCATCGGGAACATTGGATGATACTGAAAATGCGAAAGCATCTTCAATGTATATTACTTCCTCAGGATCAAAATCTCCATAAGGTTCAGTATTATCAGTAAATGTCACATAAGGATTTTCGGTTGAAATTGTAGCTACAACTCCGGTAGTAGGTTGATTTCCTACATTTTTTAACCCAACTGATAAGGAAACATCTTCGCCATAATCAAGCATTCCGTTTCCATTACCTGCATTGTCATTAATGACTTTCGAATCAAAAATCACATAGGGTTCATCAGAAACGACAACAATATTATTCTGATGCCTGTTTTTATTATGTCCTATTATTGAGATTGAAATTGGAAGTGGGTTGACAACCGGAGAAAACATATTTACAATAACTTCTCCGAATTCATCGGCAAGTCCGCGCCCAATTAAAACACCTTCCTGTACAAGGGCAACTCTTGCAAAAGGAACATAAGTTTGAACGGCAAACTGATTCGACCCAATCGGCATACTTGCAGGGTATTGTGCCGCAAAGTCGGTAGGAGTGGCTGTCCAAATATCCATTGAAGGATCACCAAATAAATTCAATTCATAAAAACACCATCTGATAGCACTGCCATTGATAAACGGAACATTATCCTCTTTTGAATCGGCATTAGCTGTGCCAATTTCTGTAATATCTTCACCGAAAATTGCATCATAAAACTGACGATCGAAATATTGTGATGCACCATCTGTACTTGAATGCTGCCCCCAACCGTATCTTGAATTTCCGATTGTTGCAACATCTGCTGTTGCTATTGTAGTAATTTTTTCAGAAAAGCAATCACCTTCATAGCCACCTGTTCCACGATTATCGAATGCACCATTGTAGCAACCTTGTGAATAACCAATCATAAAACCTCGTGTTATTCCATTGTTTTGAAAGTTTGAAGTAGTTAAATCAGAGTTATACATTAACATATTATAATCAACATTTGAATGGCCAAGGTGATTACGCAGGTTAACACCAACATTGCTTGCTTGATTGAAAATATCTTGTTTGCTCCAACTCATATCTCTTTCATACAATCTTGTACAGGTGATATTATCGGATAATCCAACCGTAGTATAGCCATGATTTGAACTGCCATCAGCAACTTCGTCTTTATAATCACCACCCCATGTAGGATCGTTCCATAATAATTCACCAAGAAATAATGCTTTTTCAATGTCATCAACTACGGGTGCATTCTGATAAAGTTGAAGTTTATTAACATGATTTAGAACTTTTGAGGTATTATCGGCACAAACCCGTCCAATGCTAAGTTCTGAATATAAATCGGCTTCATTTGGTTCACCCCATTTATTGTCACCATCTGTATTCCAGTTCCCGTCAAGGTTTGAGTAATAAATGTCGGCAGGAATATCATATTCGTTTTCGCCATAGGCGTTATCCCAAAAACCGCGGTGAGGAATAATTTCTTGTCCGGTTCCGCCACCATCGCCATCACCACCAAGAATTACATAGCTGATGCCGTAGTTTTCATAAAAATCAATTATACAATTTCTTATTTTTTCCTGGTTATCCTGACCGCTATATTCCGAATAAATTTCTTCGGTAGTTTTAATGCCGCATACAAAACCTGTTGATTCTTTAAATGAAATATATGGCTCAAAAGAAGCAACAAAACTGTTTTGAGTAATCAACAAAATATCCATTTCGCCATCATCTTGTGAAGCATCATAAGAATAATCGGATAGTGCTTCCGGATTATCAACAATATTGTTTATTCGGTTTTCTATGATTGTTGAATTTCTTAAAAATTTCTGTGCTTCAACAGCATTTGAAGTGGATGTTAATGAAATTTCCAGTACAATTTCTTTTAAGAAATCGACTTGTTGATCAGCAGGAATGAAACTAATCGGACAAATTGAGAATGATCCGATTGCATGTCCGGCAAGAAAATGAGTAGAGATATTTTCTATAGGGTTTGCCGGAAAAGGCTGGTTTGAAGAATAAATTTCCTGATTTGGAACGACTTTATACTCATCATTACCAGGCATTTTCGACAAGGGGAATTGTCGAGCTGAGGCTTGGATAGAAATACCGTCAACAGCCGCATAAAAAGTTTGAGATACGATTTTTACATTTTCGATTTCGCATCCGGGTGGCAATAAAGTACTAAGGCTGAAATGAGGAATCTTTGGAGTTCCCTCATCACCGAAGTTTTTAGCATCTTTATAAAGTATGCTCGAATATCCATCATCAAGCGCAACGATTTCGGGCATTTCAAATTTAATTGTTTTTGTGATATTTTGCGAAAAAGCATAACTACCAAAAAACATAAGCATTAAAAAAATAATGAGTTTTTGTTTTTTCATAATATTTTTATTTTT
>CAZBSL010000301.1:0-3301 GCA_964494265.1 uncultured Bacteroidales bacterium | reverse complement strand
ATTTTTATAATTTGCACACCCATAATCATAATTAATTAGCAATGAAATTAAATTTCCTTTTCACAATCATAATTTTATTATTTCAATCTTTGACTTTTTCACAACAAAACAAACTTACTTATTTTCAGGCTTATGAGAAAACCATAAGTGGCAATGAATTAAATTATCATTCTCCTCTACCTGATGTTAAAACTTCGCTTTTGGTGCGGGCAAATGAACTTTACAACTCAATAGAATGGGAAACCGAAACAATTCCAAAGAATTATAACGATGATTTTCTCACATTTATCTGGATGTTCGGAATTGATGTTAATGTTGATAGCCACGAATTTGACTTATTCATTAATGAAAAAAAAATACTCACATTCTCGAACCCGAAAAGCAATGAAGATAAAGTTTGGAAAGTAAAGGGAAAAGCCGGTTCGGAACTTTTATTTCGATCGACTATGACGGATAAGTATGGCGATTTTATGGGTTTCGCAAGTTTGAAAGTCCCAACATCATTTATTATACCGGGAGAGGCTGCTAAAATTCTGATTTCGGGAGATAACAAAAACAGCAACTCATGGTATATGACTTTTAAAACTCAAGTTTTAGAAAAAATTGAGATAAAACAAGATCCGGTTCTAATTAAAATGAATAACAAACCCTTTCATAGCCTAAGATTTAGCATTGTGATTCTTGACGACAATATTGAAGGGGGAATTATTATTGATGATTTTCTTAACAAAACTGTTAAACTTGTTCCCGGAAACAACTCATTTACAATTAATATTCCTGAGGTAAAAACTCAAACCGAATATTTAGTTAAAGTTAAAATTGGAGAAAATCAGGTAGTCGAATTGCCTGTTAAGCTTAAACCGATTAAAGAATGGATGATATATTTTGTCCAACATACTCATACTGATATTGGTTATACACGCCCGCAAACCGAGATACTTCCCGAACATTTAAGGTTCATTGATTACGCTCTCGATTTCTGTGATCTCACGGATAATTATCCCGAAAATTCCAAATTCCGCTGGACCTGTGAAGCTTCGTGGGCAGTAAGGGAATACCTTAAAAGCAGGCCGCCTGAACAAATTGAAAGATTAAGAAAACGTGTAAATGAGGGAAGAATTGAAGTAACGGGGATGTTTTTTAATATGTCGGAATTATTAGATGAAACCTCGCTTGCAGCACAACTTCAACCTATAAGAACATTCAGAGAAAATGGCTTAAAGGTAGAAACCGTAATGCAAAATGATGTTAATGGAATCGGATGGGCCTTGGCAGAATATTTTAGTGATATAGGTATTAAATATTTGATAATGGGCGAACATAGCCATCGCGCCTTATTGCCTTTCGATAAGCCCACAACTTTTTGGTGGGAATCGCCCTCAGGAAAACGCATTCTTGCTTTTCGGGGCGAGCATTATATGCAAGGAAATAAACTCGGAATTCATACTAAAAACCTCGAATTTTTTGAATCTAATCTGTTAAATTACCTTGATGAATTGAATGAAAAGGAATACCCTTTTAATTGCATTTCTTTACAATACTCCGGTTATGTTACTGATAATTCACCTCCGGCACTTACAGCCTGTGAGTTAGTAAAACGGTGGAACAATAAATATGAATGGCCTCAAATAAAAATTGCTACGGCAAATGAATTTATGAAAAGCATTGAAAAAAACCATTCTGCCGAACTTCCGATATTTAGAGCCGCATGGCCCGATTGGTGGACCGATGGTGCAGGATCGGCTTGCCGCGAAGCAGGAGCTTCACGAAAAACTCATGCCGAATTGATTGCTAATCAAGGTTTGCTTTCGATGGCAAAACTCTCAGGTGCCGAATTACCCTCAGAAATAAATAAAGATATTGAAGAAATTATGGATGACCTTTTATTTTATGACGAACATACATATTCTGCTGCCGAGAGTATTACAGATCCGAGATGCGAAAACACAATGATACAATGGGCCGAAAAGTCAGCCTATGTTTGGGAAGCAGTAAAAAAATCGGCATTACTGAAAGAAAAAGCTATGGGTTTTATTCAGCCTTTTATTAACAAAACCGATGTGCCTGTAATAAGTGTTTTTAACACCCTTAATTGGCAACGTTCAGGATTAGTTGAGGTATATATCGATCATGAGATTTTACCCGTAAATAAGAAATTCAGGATCGTGGATGAAAATAATAATGAAATTTTAGCACAATCATTTCAAAGTCGCGAAGATGGAACTTATTGGGGCATTTGGGCTGAAAACATTCCGGCATTCGGATATAAAAGTTATAGAATTGAAGTGTTTCAGGAAAACAGAAAGCTTCCTGAAATTAAGGATTTTTCTGGTGTTTTTGAAAATGAATATTATAGTTTAGAAATAGATGAAAACACAGGGGCAGTAAACAGCCTTTTTGATAAAATCTTGCAAATGGAATTATCGGATACATCTTGCAAATGGCAAATCGGGCAATTTATTTATGAGGAATTATCAAACCGCCAACAAATAGAGCAATTGAGACTTGAAAAAGCCGAGCGGTCAACATTAGAAAACATTGAAATTAAATCTGTTGTTGATGGCCCCATTTGGAAAAGCTTATTCATTCATGGAGAATCGCCTATTTGTGCCGATTCACATGGCGTAAATCTCGAAATACGCCTTTACAAAAAAGAAAAAAGAATTGAATTTTTATACGATATGTATAAACTTCCTGTTTTTGAACCGGAAGCAGTTTATATAGCTTTCCCATTTAGGCTTCCTGATGGCGAATTATTTTTTGAAGGACAAGGAGGAGTTATTAAACCGGGCAGAGATCAGCTTCCGGGAACATCATCTGACTGGAATGTGATCCAAAACTTCGCTTGTGTGAAAAATAATGAAAATCAAATAATTTTTGGAAGTGAAGAAATTCCCTTAGTTCAACTTGGCGGATTAAATATGGGTAAGTTCAGTTATTATTCCAATCCCGAAAAACCTTATATTTTCTCTTGGGTTTTAAATAATTATTGGACGACAAATTTTTTGGCAAGCCAGGAGGGAGAATTAAAATGGAGTTATTATATCACTTCATCTGATAATGAAAGTAATTCAGAAGCAACAAGGTTTGCCTGGGGTTCACGGATTCCTTTTCTAACACGAGTTCTCCCGGCCGGAAATAATGAAGAATTACTTTCAACTAATTCTTTACTTAAAATTAACTTTCCAAACATTCTCCTTATCAATGCTAAACCTTCAATTGATGGAAATGGTGTGATTTTGCTTTTACGCGAGACTTCAGGAAAATCAACTGAGATTGAAATTAACGAAATATTAAAGAA
>CAZBSL010000300.1:1902-3327 GCA_964494265.1 uncultured Bacteroidales bacterium | reverse complement strand
ACTGGATAGTGCACCTGATTACGGATCAGGAGGTTGGGGGTTCGAATCCCTTCGGGTTCACAAATAACAAATCTACCCGTTTGAAATTCAGACGGGTAGTTTTTTTTCTATTTCAATTAATCTCAGAAATTATTTCCCACGGAAATATCTTTTTACAATTGGTCTGTCTTTTTGTAATTCTTCTTCTAAACTAATGCAAAACATTTTTTTGGTTGGATATTATTATAAGTAAACTTTACATTATATCGAACTTTATGCAAGGTTTATATTATTTTTTGTTAATTTCAGAAAAGAAAATGAAAAATTACTAATAATTAAAATTGGGCTTTATCTTTGCAATTTTAGTTAATAAATTTTATTATGAATATTCAATTCCTCAAAAATACCTTTTTAGAAAAATACGGAAAAAATGATAATAAAATTTTAGTATTTTTTGCTCCCGGGCGTGTGAATTTAATTGGTGAACATACTGATTATAACGGTGGTTTTGTTCTTCCTTGTGCTTTATCTTTCGGAACTTATCTTTTGGTCAGGGTATCGGATAAACCGGAGATGGAATTCTCATCGGTCAATTTTGATTTTTCGACAAAAATCGGATTTGAAAATTTAAGTAAGAAAGTAGGGGAGGAGTGGATAAATTACCCTCTCGGTGTTATTGATCAGTTTGTTAAGCAGGGAGTTGAACCAAAGGGTGCTCAATTTTTATATTATGGAAATATCCCGAATGGCGCCGGCCTTTCCTCTTCAGCATCTATTGAATTAGTAACGGCTTTTGCTTTAAATAAACTATTAAATGCTAATATAAATATAACTGAACTGATTAAACTATCGCAAAAAGCCGAGAATGAATTTGTGGGTGTCAATTGCGGGATCATGGACCAGTTTGCAGTTGGCAGGGGTGAAAAAAACCATACAATTTTTCTGGATTGCTCAACTTTGAATTATGAGCTTGTACCATTTAACCAGGGTGAATATAAGCTTGTTATAATTGATTCTAATAAGCAAAGAAAACTTGCTGATTCTAAATACAATGAAAGGGTTAGTGAATGTATCAAGGCTGTAAATTATTTGAATAATAGGCTAAATATAAAAAACTTAAGTGAATTATCGTTGAAAGAATTCAATGAAAATCAGGATTTAATTCCCGATGAAATAATCAAAAAACGAGCAAGGCATGTGATTTCTGAAAATGACAGAGTTTTATCGGCTGTCGAAGCCTTGAAAAACAACGATTTATTTACTTTTGGAAAACTTATGAATTCTTCACATGATTCTTTAAGATTTGATTATGAAGTTACGGGCAATGAATTAGAT
Source organism: uncultured Bacteroidales bacterium (assembly GCA_964494265.1). Lineage (GTDB taxonomy): Bacteria > Bacteroidota > Bacteroidia > Bacteroidales > JAEINX01 > JAEINX01. The sequence goes on along the minus strand of CAZBSL010000300.1, from coordinate 2,013 downwards.
ACCTTAGTTGAGGAAGCAAGAAATATTGAAGGTGTAATCGGAGCAAGAATGACAGGTGCAGGTTTCGGGGGTTGTACTGTAAATCTTATAAAATCCGATAATATAGAGAAT
>CAZBSL010000300.1:0-1802 GCA_964494265.1 uncultured Bacteroidales bacterium | reverse complement strand
CCGAAAATTCTTTGTCCTGCTCCATAAGCTTCTAAAATATCTTCATTTGGTTTTGTTTTGCTTACGGCAACCAATTTCACATTTTCAGGAATGGTTTTTAATATTTTTAATAAATTATTTTTAATAATCATGTTTAAAGCTTTATTATACATTGTTTTAATAGTGAATATTGTGAAAAAATCATTATGATACACTATTAGAAAAAACTTTCATTTCTTTTGCAAAGTTACTATTTTCACTAATAAAATATTTTATATATTTACCAATTACAAAAAAATTGAAATAATGAGGGTAATCGTAATATCTCTATTGAAATCGTTTCTGTTTTGGATAATTTATTTCTTTATTTTGAGAATAGTTTTTTTAGTTTACAATTATGGTTTTCTCAAAATTGACGAAATCAGTGTTGCTGAAGCAATAGCATCATGTTATTTTGGTTTGAAACTTGATGTTTCTGTCACTTCCTATATTTTATTGTTTCCATTCTTTTTATTATTCGTGCAATCCATGATTCTTAAAAAATGGGTCAACACATTAATGAAAATTTATACAGGAATAATAATTTTAATTTTCTCGCTGATAACTTCAGTTGAGCTTGGGATTTATTCGGAATGGAAAACCAAGCTCTCATATAAAGCTCTGACATATTTATCTAATCCTGATGAGATATTCAACTCAATTTCCACTTTGCAGTTTTTTTTCCTGATCTTGATTGTTTCTGTTCTGTTTTTTATAGGATATATTATATATAAGAAAGGATTTTATAAATGGATTAATATTAAAAAAAGAAACATAATATTTTCACTATTATTCCTGTTATTGACGCCATGTTTTTTATTCCTTGGTATTCGGGGAGGATTTCAGGAAATACCGATTACGAGAAGTCAATCCTATTATTCAAAGCATAATATTTTAAATTTAGCGGCTTTAAATTCGGGTTATAATTTGTTTATGAGTACGATGGAGAACTATCGATTTATTGATGAAAATCCATTTAAATCCTTTCCTGAAGAAAAAGCAAGCCTTATTGTTAAAAAAATTCATGAGGTTCAAAAGGATACTACAGTTTCAATTTTTAAAACTCCCCGGCCAAATATTGTTGTGTTTTTATTAGAGAGTTGGGCTGGCGATTTGATTGAGTCATTAAACGGTTTTCCGGGTATTACACCAAATTTTCAAAAACTTGAAAAGGAAGGAATTTTATTTACAAACCATTATGCAAGCGGAAATCGTTCTCAGCAGGCAATGGCTTCATTGTTTGGGGGTTTTCCGGCTATCCCTATCACAACATTGACAAATCATCCCGAAAAATATGAGAAATTGCCAAGCCTGGTTAAGATTTTAAATAAGGAAGGCTACCATACTTCCTTCTATTTTGGAGGCCAATTGATTTATGGAAATATTAAATCATATATTATTTTTAATGAATTTGATGATATTATTGAAGGCAAAGATTTTACGGGCAATTTAATTAAAGGGAAATTAGGCGTTCATGATGAGTGTGTTTTCAGACAACAAATTAATGATCTGAATTCAATGAAAGAACCGTTTTTCTCGGTTATTTTCACTCTAAGCTCTCATTCGCCTTATGATTTTCCTTCGGAGAAACAAATTGATTTCGGAGGAAAGGAAAATTCGTTTCTTAATTCAGCGCATTATACTGATAAGTGCCTTGGCGAGTATTTTAATCTTGCCGGAAAACAGTCTTGGTATGATAATACAATATTTATTCTTGTTGCCGATCATAGTCATAACACAAATAGTAATCATCCGCTTGAAACTTTTGAGTACAGAAAAATTCC
>CAZBSL010000299.1:0-3327 GCA_964494265.1 uncultured Bacteroidales bacterium | reverse complement strand
AGAAAATAATTCTAAAAAATTATGAATTTTATATTGCAGGATATTATTTTGGATTAATTTTGTCTGTTATTTTTTTAACAGTAGTGTATTATTATTTTTTGTAAAAAGAGGAAAAGAAATGTATAAAATAGATAAACATCCGATTTTAGATATTGGTAAACCTGAGAAAGTTGAATTTCTTTATAATGGAAATAAAATTGAAGGTGAGAAAGGATTTACAATTGCAGCCGCCCTTCATCAAGCAGGTTACCCGATACATAGCCATAGTTTGAAAAACAGGGAAAGAAGCCTTGAATGTGGAATTGGCAAATGCGGTGCGTGTGAAATGCTTGTTGATGGACAAATTAAAAGAATTTGTATAACAAAAGTTGACGGCATAAAAGAAGTAAGCGAAATCCCAAAAGATTATGCACCGACTTTCTCAAAGATATCAACTGATAAATCAACAAAAGTTTTTAAAACAAGGGTTGTAATTGTAGGTGCAGGCCCGGCCGGCCTTGCTGCTCGAGAAGAATTACTCAAACACAATATCGAAAATATTGTTATTGATAATAATGATAAAATAGGAGGGCAGTTTCTAATGCAAACCCATCAGTTTTTCTTTTTCGAAAAGGAGAAAAAATTCGGTGGAATGCGCGGATTCGATATTGCAAAAACTTTAGCGGGCGAGAACCATGATGGAATTTTTCTTGATTCAACAGTTTGGGATTTGCTTGAGGGTAAACGCATTGCAATTAAAAATATTAATAATGATGAAATTTATTATATTGATACCGAATATTTGGTAGTAGCAACCGGAGCTGTGCCATTTCTCCCGACTTTTGAAAATGACGACTTACCAGGCGTTTATACCGCCGCAGTTGTTCAAAAAATGATGAATAACGAATTCACTCTATTGGGTAAAAATGTGTTATCGGTTGGAGCCGGAAATATCGGGTATTTAACCTCTTACCAACTGATGCAAGCCGGAGCTAACGTTAAAGCTATTCTTGAAGCAATGCCTAATGAAGGCGGCTTTCCGGTTCAAGCCAACAGAGTTCGCCGATTGGGAATTCCGATTCTGCTTTCCACAATTTTGCTAAAAGCTATTCCGAATAAAGACCACACAAGTATTACAGGGGCAGTAGTTGCCGATTGTGAAAACTTTAAACCAATAAAGGGTACAGAAAGAATTATTGACGGTATTGACGCAATTAATATTTGTACGGGCTTAGTTTCTGATGATCAGTTATTAGTCAAGGGAAAAGAAATTTTTGGCAGACATGTTTATGGTGCAGGTGATTCAATTAGAATTGGTGAAGGAACAAGTGCGGTACTCAGAGGAAAACAAGTTGCTTTTGAAATATTAGATGAGATGAATCAAGTTTTCAATTATGATGAATATCTAAGTGTTTCAAAAGAATATATTGATTCTCAACAGCATCCCATAAAAATAATTGATAAACCTTTCGCTCCTTCACTTGAAAGAATGAATGAAAAACCTTTTGTGTTAATTGATTGTTTATATGGTTTTGCATGTAATCCTTGCGAATTTGCTTGCCCGCATGGAGCAATAACAAAAAATTCAACAAGCACAGTTCCTCATATTGATTTTGAAAAATGTGTCGGATGTATGGAATGTGTTTATCAATGCCCGGGCTTAGCAATTTTCGGTTATAATATAAAAAAGAATTGGCTGTTTTTACCGATAGAATATGAAGTTGAAAAAGATTCAGAGGTTTTTTTGGTGGATAATAATGGTCAAAAAATAGGTGAAGGAATAATTGAAAAAGTCCTAAAAAAGAAAAACAAAACCAATATTGCAAGAGTTAAATCACTCGACTTGAGGGGTGAGGCTTTGAAAAATGTTAGGGGTTTTATTGTTAAAGAACAATATCCCGAAAAAATAGATTATCAGGACTTTGCAGATAAAATCGAATCCGAGTCTTATATTTGTCATTGCGATGATGTTAAAATTGATGAAATATTAAAAGTTGTTGGTGAAAGAAAATTTATTTCTATTGATGAAATAAAACATACAACCCGCCTTGGAATGGGAGCTTGCCGTGGAAAGAGATGTATCCCGCGATTGAAACAAACAATCAGAAATTACGGAATTTCAATTGTCGGTGATGCAACGCCTCGAGGCCCGCTCTCAAATCAGGTGAGCATGGGCGAACTTTACCCGAAAGAGGTACATGATAAAGTTATTGCCAAAAAAAATAATATGAAACCAAAGGTGATTAAAGCTCAAGTTTTGGTTGCCGGAGGAGGTATAGGCGGAAGTGCTTTATTCAGGTATCTTGCTGAGGCAGGATTGAAACCATTGATGATAAATTTCGGCAGAGGTGCCTCATGGAGAAATATTGCAGGCGGGAGGCCTAATTTCAGTTTACCTGAATTGTCGGAAATTGCTACCGAAAATCTTCATATTTTTAAAGAACTTCAGGAACATCAAAATATTGATTTTCGTTTGATTGATTATGTTACTTTTGCCCATGATGACGAAACTTTTAAAGCCCTTGAAGCCTCGATGGCATGGTCGGAAGCCGAAATGATTCGGCCTTCTGAATTTGTAAAAAAAGTTTCCCCATTCTTTAATCCCAATTTATCAACCTATAAATCAGCTTTGGTTACAAAAAATTGTTGGCAGGCAACTCCCGGAAAAGTTGTTGATTTAATACGTCAGATAGGGATTAATAAAGGTGGTGAAATACTTGAAGACTGTGAATTGATTGATGTTGTAAAAGAAGGAAAAACTTTTAAAGTTTTGGTTCAAAACCATAACAAAGAATATGTTGAGTATGAAACCGAAATTTTCATAAATGCTTTAGGCCCTGAAGGTGAAAAGTTTTCAAAAAAATTGGGTATTAAAGGTGGATTGTATCCTGTGAAACATCAGGCGTTTATTACACGTCGTCTGCCAATGCTTGGAACTAACGGGGTTCCTTTACCAATGATAATTGATCGTAGAAAATATAAAGGATTTTCGGCTGTTTATGGCCAGCAATTAGGCGAAACCGGCCAGGTTATCGGTTGTGCTTCACCCGCAATTGAACCTATGGAAACAGATAAAAACCTAAAAATTAATTCAAGAGAATTTCTGGAAATAGTTTCCGAGGTTTTCGTGAATTGGATACCCACCTTGTCATCAGTCGGTTTTCAGGCTGTTTGGTCAGGCTATTATGTCGAGCCGCGAATGATACTCGACCCCGATCTTGGATTATTTATCGGATTGAGAGGACAAGGTTTCATGCTTGGCCAATATCTTGCAAAAATGTATGTTGATAAATTAACAGGAAAATCAGTACCTGATTACTTTGAAAGACTTACACTTAAGGGAGATGG
>CAZBSL010000298.1:2263-3395 GCA_964494265.1 uncultured Bacteroidales bacterium | reverse complement strand
ATAGCCTGTAACAGTACAACCGCATGATGATTTTACTTTGGTGATAGAAATAGGTTCCCGTCCTGTATTCTTAAAAATAAATTCCGTTTTGGCAGGTTTGTTTTGTTTTAAAGCTTTGAAATCATAAGTTGTGTATTCCCAACTGATATTTTTGTTTTCAGTTGTTTGTTGGCTTTGTTTTTCTTTTTTTAACTCCTTTGTTTGAGAAAAAACTGAAACAGAAAAAATGCTTATTAAGCACATTGTCAATAATAATTTAAATTTCATAATTTTTTGTTTTTAAGGTTTATTAATAATTTATTCAATAATAAAATTTCAAAACAAATGTAATGGTGAAATGATTGATCTAATGTTAATGAAATTCAAATTTTTGTTAATGAAATGTAAATGAATTAATTTTTCCGGATTTAATTTTTAATTTTACCGGAAATGTTGAAAACGGAATATGTTTTATGACCAAAAACAGAATTAATAGGGTAATTTTTCTGGGAAGTTTTTCCTTGATCGGGATTATTATCTTTCAGGTTTACTGGATTTATAATACCTTCAACACGAGTGAAAAACAATTTAATCAAACCATTAGAATTGCCTTATTTAATGTTGCTGCCGAAATGGCAACTTTTAATAAAACTCAACTTCCAAATACAAACCCCGTTAAACAGATTTCATCGAATTATTTTATTGTTGATTTTAATGATGTCATTGACCCGATTATTCTTGAGCATTATCTAAAGACTGAATTTGAGCATAGCAATATAAACATTGATTATGAGTATGCAATTTACGATTGTGAAAGCGATGCAATGGTTCATGGAAAATATATTAATAATTCGGGTAAGAAAATCAAGCAGAAAAAGAGTGCTGAATTTCAAAAACTCGACGATTATATTTATTATTTTGCGATTCGTTTTCCGGGAAAAACTGCTGTAATTCTTTATGGTATGAATGTGTGGATTATTTCGGCTTTAGTTTTGATTTCGGCTATTTTGTTTTTTGCTTATGCCATTTCGGTAATTTTACGACAAAAAAGGCTTTCCGATGTCCAAAAGGATTTTATCAACAATATGACTCATGAATTGAAAACCCCGATCTCAACCATAGGAATTTCGGCAAACGTAATTTCTGATCCGGT
>CAZBSL010000298.1:0-2163 GCA_964494265.1 uncultured Bacteroidales bacterium | reverse complement strand
AAATAGGTGGTGATGACTATATTACAAAACCCTTTAGCATTGAAGAGCTGGTGCTCAAAATTGAAGTATTTTTGAAAAGAAGTAATGCGATACCACTTAAAACCCAAGAAAAAATTATTGAAATCGGGAAATACAGCTTTGATTTCAATAATCTTGAATTATCTGAAAACAATATTTCTCAACGCCTTACACTTCGTGAAGCAGAACTGTTAAACCTGTTTTGTAAAAACATTAACAATGTTCTCACAAAAGAAGATATTTTAAATATTATTTGGAATAACGACAGCTATTTTCTTAGCCGCAGCCTCGATGTTTTTGTTTCGCGTTTGAGAAAACTTCTAAAAAAAGACAAAAGATTAAAAATTGAAAATATTCATGGGGTGGGCTTTGTTTTTAAGGCTGATGTGTGAAGGTTTATTGTAAAATTCAAGCTTAAAACTCTTCAATTTCATTGCTTTATTTTAGTTTCTATGAATTTTTTAAATATCGAATACTGATTAACGAATTATGAATAATGAAGTATTGTCCATCCCTGAAATACATTAGCCCAAAATGGAGTTTTTTAGTGATGGAATAAAGGGAAGCCGTCTTTATATCAGGTAATTGAAATTTTCAAGATTTCTAACTTATCTTAAAAACAAACAACTATCCCCATAACTTAAAAATCTGAAATCATTATTCATTGCAAATTCATAAGCTTTTTTCCAATCATCGCCAATTAATGCGGAAACCAATAAAAGCAAAGTACTTTTTGGTTGATGAAAATTAGTAATTATTCCATCTGCAATTTTAAAATCATAGCCGGGAGCTATCATTAATTTTGTTTCGCCGTAAAGAGTGTCTATCGAATTATTTTCCATGAAGCATAATATTGTTTCCAAGGCTGCTTTTCGAGAAATTCCGCAGTTCAGTTCTTTGGAATATGGCTCCCATTGGCTGATTGAAAAATTTATTTTTTCATCTTTCTCCACAATTAGTTTCACTCCAAACCAATATAAACTTTCTAAAGATCTTACAGTTGTTGTTCCGACCGGAATAATTTTTCTTGTGTGATCGGAAAGAATTGATTCAATAGTTTTCCGCTTGATAAGAATCTTTTCGGTGTGCATTTCATGCTCACTTATGGTTTTTGAAACCACAGGTTTAAAAGTTCCTGCACCAACATGAAGGCTTAATTTTTCAAATGAAATATTTTTCTTTTTTAATTTTCGGAAAACATTATCCGTGAAATGAAGTCCGGCAGTAGGTGCTGCAACCGAGCCGTCATTTTTTGCATATACGGTTTGGTAACGAATTTTATCCGATTCTTCGGCCTCACGATTTAGATATGGAGGTAAAGGCACAAGCCCTGACGTTTCAAGGATTTGCGAGAAACTCAAAAATTGTGGTTCACAACAAAATTCAACTAATGAAACATTATCGTTTCGGGTTTTTCTTTCGGCCGAAAGGAGATACTCATTTCCTTCATAACGAATTTTTTTTATAAGCTTACTGCTTTTCCATCGTTTCGAATTACCAACAAAACATTTCCAAACCGAAGCTGATTTTTGCTGAAATGCAATTTGAATTTCATTGCTTGGTTCAACAGGTTCAAGACAGAAAACTTCAATTTTCGCTCCGCTTTCTTTCTGAAAAATGATTCTTGCCTGAACAACTTTAGTTTCATTAAAAATCAAAAGGCTGTTTTCGGGAATATATTTATCAATTTCAAAAAACCTGCTTTTCTCAATAATTTTATTTTTATAGATTAGCAATTTCGAGTTATCTCTTTCATCAAGAGGAAATTTCGCAATTCTCTCCTTTGGGAGGTCATAAAAATAATCATCAATTGATATTGTCTTGACTTTTTCTCTCAATTATATTTAAGTAAATATTTTTGGCAAAAATACTTTAAAAAGAAATCTAAATAAAACTTTTTTTAAGATTAAATGTTTTAGATAGAGAATGTTTTGAGCTAATGAAGAAGGTATAAAAAAATGGTTTTATTATCTATTTAAAGGTTAAAACCCTGCAATTTCATTGCTTTACTTTGGTTTCTATGAATATTTAATGTCGAATATCGATTAACGAATAATGATTTAAGAAGTGTTCTTTTCGTAAGTACCATTATGTCCATCCCTAAATAAGGTTGACCGTTTTCATTAAACAATTATTATTAATTAC
>CAZBSL010000297.1:0-3405 GCA_964494265.1 uncultured Bacteroidales bacterium | reverse complement strand
CCTTTAAAAGAATTCATTAAACAATCATAGGCCGGGCGATAAACTCCTTTTGCAGCGTACCCTCCACCTTCAAACACGCCTAATCTTTTTAGATACTTTTTGTTATCAATCGGTGTTGGGATTGGTGTTTTTTTCTTGAGCAAGTGTTTCCATTTTTTATCAAAATCAACTAATGTTGTCAGATTAGGCTCCCATGGCTCAACATCAAGCGGATAAAAATCATTATAGGCTACATCTGAAGTATAATATTCATCGCCCAAACCAGCAAAACCATGGCCAAATTCGTGAATAAGTATCTTGTCTTTATATGAATTGGAATTCCCGCTTACCGAATAGAAGTTATATATTGCACCACCGCCGTATTTTTTCGTATTAATTAAAATAATTATTTGATCGTAAGGAGCATTTGCCGCAAGGTCTCTAACGCTGAAAAAATCGCTTGTCATACAATACCTTTCTGAATCGAAAGTATAAAACCTGGAATTCAATATGGTGTTTTTCCAAACCGAATCAGCAGGAATATCGCTACCTGAGTCCTCAGATGGTGCTAAAACTCCCCTTATGTTGAATTTATTTTTATTTTTTGAATATGGTGAAAAAGAAAATAGATCACGGGCTAAAACCTTACAATCATCAACAAATTTTCCCATCTCATCTTTAGTATAGCCTTCGGGTAGTATTACTATATCAACTTTATTTTCAGGTTTTCCTTTTATATATACATCAAAAGCGGGGTATTTTGCCTTTTGTTTTGGTGAGATAAAATAACTATCGGCATCAACCAAATACTCAAATTTCTTTTCAAATACTCCTTTATTATCTCTGCTGAGAAATTCAATTCTGACATCATTTTTCGGATAGGGAATCACTACTGATTCACGGAAACTTCTGCTCGTTGTTTTTGCTTCGTCAGTAGTTTGCCATTCATTGAAAAGAGTTGAATAACCTCTCGAGTAAATCAATTCATTTTTTTTAGCATCGAAAACATTAACATAATAATTTCCAAATTCAAAAGTGTCAAGTAGGTTAGTTTTTGATCCACCCCAAAATGGTTCTTCAATTAATTCATCAATAGTGTAAAACTCCGTTTCATTATTACCCGAATGGAAGTAATCAATTCTTAAAGTTTTATCATTAAAATACTTATCGAATTGAGCATTTGCTAAAAACGACATCAAAAGAATTATAATAAACAAACAATATTTCATTTTATAAACATTATATATTAAGAACTAAAATCTCCCGAATTTAAAACTAATACCACCAGAAAGTGCGTCTAAATTCTTTGATTTCATATTATCAATTCCTATATCGGATGTAATACGATAACTGATACCTAAACCTATTCTCATAAATTTAATTATATTTAATTCCAGTTCGAGGCCGGGTTCAAATACGAAAAATGCCTTTGAAGGATATATATGGTCTTTCCACCAATTATTATCAAAATAAGTAACGCCACCTGCCCCAATTAAAACAGGAACTGTAAGATGAACAAGTTCGTAAGGCATTATTATGGGTTCAATCAATAAGCCGCCATAACCCCCCGACAAATTCATGCCTTTTTTATCATCAAAATAATTTACTTCCAAATCATTTACAAATCCGTAACCCGCCAGGCCGAGAGTTAATCTGTGATTTATTACCCAGCCTCCTTTGCCACCGACAAGTAAAGCATTTTTTCCGTTTATTTTTGAATAATAAATGGAAAAAGCACCATATCCGCCATGACTGATTTTTTGATTACCGGCTAAGGTTTTAATCTGTCTTTGAGGTTCATTCTGTCCGAATGAAATTACGTTTAATGAAAATATAAATATTAAAAGAATTAGATTTTTCATTTTTTATAATTTTACTTTATTAATAATGAGACAAAAATAACAAAATATTAAAAGATAAATTTTTGAATAAATTAATGTTTAATTATAATTTTCCTTATTTTTGCAACAAAAAATAAACCTAAAGTATTTTGGTTCAACTTAAAAAAATACAAAAAGAAAGGAACTATCTAAATATTAAGGATAGAGACAAGTTTCTCGGCAAATAGTTTTCAATAACTTATTCTTTTTAGAATAAGGATTTTTTCAAATATTTTTATTTACAAATTAAAATTTTACAAAAATGAACTTACCATTTGCCGAATCATTTAAAACAAAAATGGTTGAACCAATAAGAAAAAGTACACGCGAAGAACGCGAAAAATGGATAAAAGAAGCTAAATATAATTTATTTAACTTAAAAAGTGAGCAGGTATTTATTGATTTATTAACCGACTCGGGAACAGGTGCAATGAGCGACCGACAATGGTCGGAAATGATGCTTGGCGATGAAAGCTATGCAGGAGCTTCATCATATTATAAATTAAAAAATGCTATTAAAGATATTACCGGTTTCGATTATTTTTTACCAACCCATCAAGGTAGGGCTGCCGAAAATGTTCTTTTCTCGGTTTTAGTAAAAGATGGCGATATTGTTCCCGGAAACTCTCACTTCGACACAACAAAGGGCCATATTGAATTCCGAAAAGCTACTGCTATTGATTGCACAATTGATGAGGCTTTTAACACAACAATTGATCATCCTTTTAAAGGAAATCTTGATCTTGTGAAATTGGAAAACGTACTCAAAAGCAATCCTGCAAAAAAAATCTCTTTAATAATAGTAACGGTTACTTGCAATTCATCAGGCGGCCAACCCGTTTCGATGCAAAACCTAAAAGATGTCAAATCTCTTGCCGAAAAATATGGCATAAAAGTTATTTTTGATTCTGCCCGCTTTGCCGAAAATGCATATTTCATCAAAAAAAGAGAAAAAGGATTTGAAAACAAAGCCATAAAAGAAATTGTAAAAGAAATGTTTTCTTACGCCGATGGCATGACAATGAGCAGTAAAAAAGATGCCATAGTTAACATGGGAGGTTTTATAGGTTTTCGTGAAGAGGAATTATTTAAACAAGCAAGTGTTTTTAATATTATGTTCGAGGGCTATATAACTTATGGCGGAATGTCGGGCAGAGACATGAATGCACTTGCACAAGGTTTATACGAAGGTACTGAATTTGATTATCTTGAAACAAGAATTGAACAAGTAGCCTATCTTGGAAAAAAACTTGACGAATATGGTGTTTCGGTGTTAAAACCTTATGGCGGCCATGCCATTTTTGTTGATGCCAAGCGTTTTCTTTCTCACATCCCCAAGGAAGAATTTCTTGCTCAAACCCTTGCCGTTGAATTATATATTGAAGGTGGTGTAAGAGCAGTTGAAATTGGTGCAGTTATGGCTGACAGAGACCCTATTACGCGAGAAAACCGTTTCCCTGAACTTGAATTGGTTAGAATGGCTATCCCAAGACGTGTTTATTCCAATAATCACATGGATTATGTTGCAGTTACTTGTGCCAATGTT
>CAZBSL010000296.1:0-3423 GCA_964494265.1 uncultured Bacteroidales bacterium | reverse complement strand
GAGCTGATTTTGCACCTGAAGGTAATTCAAGGCCATAGCCTTGTTTTTTATCAGCTTTTTTAAGCATGAATGCTAAAAATATAGCTAGAACTCCTAATCCTACCAACATTAAAATAGGAGTTGTGTAATCGAAAGCCTGAATTTCGTGAGTAACTTGTTGCATTTCCTGCAGTTTATTACTAATTTCAAACTTGCTTAAGCCCTGAGCTTCAAGGTTTGCTCTTGCAGTTTCAATCTCAGCAACCACGGTAGGATTGGATTTATCTAATACCCAACCTATACCTTTAAAGAAAGCATTTAGTCCCCAGTTTTGTATCGTGAACATTACGGCATAAGCAGTACCCAATCTGTTTTCGGCAACAATTTTCGCAACCGAAGGCCACATTGCAGCAGGGACGAGTGAAAATGCAATTCCAAGTGCCAATAATCCAAAATACCCGAGAATAATATTATCGAAAATTGATAATGTAAGGTGAGCGAATATTAACAACAAGGCTCCCATTATCATCAACGAGGCTGCCCTTCCTTTTGTATCAACGATTTTACCAAATATCGGAGTAAACAGAATTGATCCGAGAGGAATTAAACTTGCAGTTTTTGGCCCGTTTTTTAACCAAAGTGATAAAGTATCGGAAAGTGAATAAATAAAAACAACAAATATTATTAGAATTATAATTACTGATCCGATTTTTCCGTTTTTGCTTTTGATATTTGATGGAACCAGTGTGATGGCAAGAGCAAAAATAAATAGGCCGAGATAAATGGATAAATTCCCCAAAACTTTGCTGCCAAACAATATTATATCACCATTTTCAGGTAAATTATATGTAAAACCAAATTTATTTATTAAAAGATCAGGTGCATATTGCATAAATGGAAATACTGCTGAATAAAATGTTACGCAGAGTAAAGCAATAAACAGGAATGATCTGTTTGTGATAAGTTTAATAAGGTCAGAAAATTTAAATGATTCATCCTCGCCATCAATTGCCAGTCCTTTGCTTTGCCTGTCAAGTTTAACATCGAAGATCATATAAATTAAAAACATAAGGAATCCAACACATATCAAAGTTGCAGCAAAGTTTACTGCCGGTGAAACTGTACCTGCTCCGATATCGATTGATAATGCCTGCCCTAAAGTTGAACCTAATCGGCCAAATCCCATATTAATAGCCATTGCTAAAGCAAGCTCATATCCTTTAAACCATTTTACGATGGTTCGCATTGCAATTACACACATTATTTCAAGTCCTGAGCCAAATATTAACCTTCCAATCATCATTGTCCACAACTGACTGTCAACGTCTGATGAAAAGGCTCCGGCAGCACCTAAAGCTGTTAGAGCAGCACCGCCTACTGCGAGTAATCCAAATATTATTCCCGTAAGCCTGATTCCCCATTTATCAAGAATTATACCTCCTATAATTATCATACCAAATACGTTAGCCCAGGTAGTCCACTGTATGAGTGTCCCAAACTGGCTACTTGTAATACCCATTTCGGTAATCATTAAAGGTTTAATCCCTGAGAAGAAATCCTGAAACCAGTATGTACCAAAAGTGATTCCACTAATTAAAATCAAGACCAGCCATCTTAATGCAGCCGAATCTCTAAGTGTTCTTTTTATTGCTTCCATAATATATATTTAATTTAAAATTATTCAGTTTTTAAAAATTCAAAAGGCTTCTGCTTTTGGGATTTATTTAAATGCTAATATAAAAAGTAAATGCTTTCAAAAATCAATTTTAAAACGTGCTAAAATAGAGAAAATATTTTTTGTGTTAAAATTATTTTCTCAACAATTTCCAATGTAGCAAATTTTGATTTTATTTACAGTACTTTAAAAGTCATGTTTGTTAATAAATATGTACAATTTTTTTCGTTTGAAAGAATTCTTCTTCAAAAAAATCTTCAATATTATATACTTTGTATTTTTTTCTTAAATTTTTTAGCTCATTTTCAAAATCACCGCCTTTTAAATAAATTATTCCATTGGGAATTTCGTTAAATCCTTTTTTTGAATATTTATAAGAAGCTATTTTAATAAAATCAGGTAAGTTTGTAACAGCTCTACTCACAACAAAATCAAAGCTTTCGTCAATATTTTCAGCACGAATTTGCGAAGCCTTAACATTTTCTAAACCCAAAGCATCCTTAATTTCATTAACAACTTTAATTTTTTTCCCAACAGAATCAACTAATAAAAAGTCAACCGAGGGGAACATAATAGCAAGCGGAATTCCCGGAAAACCTCCACCTGTTCCAATATCTAAAATATTAGTTCCTTCCTTAAATTCAACGATTTTTGCTATGCTCAACGAATGCAAAACATGTCTTTCGTAAAGATGATCAATGTCTTTTCGTGAAATAACATTTATTTTAGAATTCCATTCCGAATAAAGTTCTTGTAATTTTTCAAATTGCTTTTCCTTTTTTTCAGAAAGTTTATCGAAGTAATTTTTAATAATTTCCATAAAATATTTTCGGAATAAAATTCTTGTATAAAAACTTGAATTTTCATAATTTATTATAATTTATCCGGCAGAGTAGAGTCAATCCTGACAGGTTTTAAAAACCTGTCAGGATTATACAAGTGATTATCATTATTAAAACTCAAACTTGAATCGAGTTTTTTATTGTTAGAATAAAAAAACTTAGTAATTTTGTAAAAAATCAAATTAAATAATTTGCTGAAATGTCTAATAATAAAGTGATTTCCAAAATAACGACGCATGTACTTCAGGAAATGAAGTTAAAGGGTGAAAAAATTTCCATGCTCACAGCCTACGATTATTCAATGGCTTCATTGCTTGACAAGACCGGAATAGATGTAATATTGGTAGGTGATTCAGCTTCAAATGTTATGGCCGGTTATAAAACCACTTTACCCATAACCCTTGATCAAATGATATATCATGCGGCTTCGGTTATGCGGGCGGTAAACAGAGCTTTAGTTGTTGTGGATTTGCCGTTTGGTACTTTTCAGGGAAACTCTAAGGAAGCATTAAATTCGGCCATCAGAATTATGAAAGAATCGGGTGCAAATGCCGTAAAACTTGAAGGCGGAAAAGAAATTCTCGAATCGGTTAACCGGATTTTGTCGGCAGGAATTCCTGTAATGGGGCATCTCGGACTTACTCCTCAGTCTATTCATAAATTCGGTACTTATGTTGTGCGTGCTACCGACCAAGATGAAGCTGATAAATTAGTAGGTGATGCTCATTTATTGGATGAAGCAGGTTGCTTTGGAATTGTTTTGGAAAAAATTCCTGCCGCTCTTGCCTCACAAGTTACCGATGAATTAAGAATTCCGACTATAGGAATTGGTGCCGGCAAAAATGTTGACGGACAGGTGTTGGTTCTTCATGATATGTTAGGCATTACTCAGAAATTTTCACCTCGATTTCTTAGACGTTACCATAA
>CAZBSL010000295.1:0-3431 GCA_964494265.1 uncultured Bacteroidales bacterium | reverse complement strand
CCGGCGGGGGGATTGATCGGAAAAGGGGAGCAAGCATGTTTGATCTTGAAAAATTTGAGGAATCTATAAAATATTTCCAAGAGGCTGTAAAGCAACATTCTGGGAATGTTTTTGCTAATATATTTTTGGCAAAAGCAAAATGGAAAACAGGGGATAAAAATAAAGCTAAAGATCTTTTGAGGAAAATTATAAAAGGGAACAAAGAAAAAGAAAATGCTTATAAAGAATTAAGTAAAATGCTGTATAAAGATGGGCAACATAAGAAAAATAAAGAAGTATTGAGCAAATTATTAGAAATTGAAAACTATGAAGACAATAATACTATTAATAATTATGTTCATTCATGCTTCAAACAAGGAGATTCTGATTCTGTAATTTCTTTTCTTGATAAAATTTTCAAGTTGAATCCTGATGCTGAAAAGAATTATAAATTATTAAATTATTATGCTTCAAGCTGTAAACGTACAAATAAAATTAGCAAAGCAATTTTGTACTTTGAAAAATCATTATCATTAAACACAAAACAACCCAAAACTCAATATTATTTAGAGTTACTGAAGTTGGATTGCTTTGTAAAAGAAAATAAAATCCATGAAGCTTTGATTTGTTGCAATAATGTTTTAAATATTGATGTTAATGACTATTTGCTCAATATTAAAGGTAATCTTTTAAAAGAGGTAGGAGATTATGAAGCTTCAGAAAAAATTTATCTTAAAGCTTTAAGACTAACCGACCAGCCTAAATCAAAAGCACAATATCTAAATAATATCGCACTCTTGATTTTGGAATCAAGACAAATTAATAGACGGGACGAGGCAATTAAACTTTGTGAAGATGCGATAGATATTTGTTCACATTTTAAATGGAGTAAAGAAACATTAGAAAAATTGTATTTATTAGATCTACAGACTAATAAGAAGTCATTAAAACACAATAACAAATAAATAATTCACAAAAAATGATTCTAAAAACAAAATCAGTAAAAATTTCCGATGAACCTTTAGCTTGTCAGATAATATTTTCTGACACGGAGCCTCAATTTGATAATGAGGATGAAAAATATATTTGAATTCAATTGTAAATAAAAAATATATAATTTTGATAAAAATCATATGAATATGAAAAAACTACTGATAATCATTTTACTATTTCACAATTTTAATTTATGCCATAGTCAAAATGAGAATGTATTTAATGAAAAATTTAAAGAAATTGTGTTTACGCAGATTTTCAATGACCTTGAAGTCAATTTTCCTGTATTTATATCAACTCCTGGATTCTTCTTGTTTGCAAATTTTCATTATCTAAATAAAAAAGTTTTTAATGAAAGTATAACAGAAAATGATAATTTTTCTAAATTTTCAAATTATTCAGAAAATGAAATATCAGACATTCTCGATTGTGTATTTATACCATCGGTTCCCTCGGATTCCAATATTCAAATGAGGGCTAGATCAAAAAACCATTTACTATATAATTTAGTTTTTATTCAGGAAAAAGATTTTAAAATACTAAAATTATCACTTCCGGATATGAAGTCTGAAAAAGAAGCAAAATATGTAGATGGACAATTAGAATCGCTTGTAATTAATAAGAATGACGAAATTAAATATATTGATATTCAGAGGGTGAACGATAGCTTGCTAAGAACAACGAAGTATAATACTTACACACAAAAGTATTCAATAGTTGAGCTTTTATCACATAATAATGTTCCTACTACCGAAATTTTTTATAATAAAAGCATAAATCATCAAAACAAAAAAATAAAGAAAATAATTAAATTTGGCTATGAACCTGATGGAAAACTAAGAGTTGAGAAAATTTGTAATAAGAATGGAATCATTAGAGATTCAATAAAATATTTATATGAGGGTGATTTGTTAAGTGCTATAATTGAAAGTAATTCAGGAAATCAAAACTCAGTATTTTATAAATATAAAGGGAAGCTATTAACAAATAAAAGTATAAGAAGCGAGTATAAAAAAATAAATATTGAGTATGCTTACAATGATAATAATAGAATAGAATGTTTGGAGATTTATGAACTGGGAAAAGACTCAAAAAAGAAGTATTTATTTGAATATAATACTGATACAAAGCTAATATCAGTTAAATGTTACCTTATAAACATGAGAATTAATAAAGTTAAATTCCTATCCCAATATTTATTTAGCTATTTCGATAATCAAATACTTAAATCACTTTTAGTAACAGGTAGGAAGGGTAATATTAAAAAAGAGATAATATATGAAATAGATTATTTAAGAAAAGAATAAGCGGACACAATCGCCGGTAATTGAACATTAGTTGAGAATAGAATACATTTTCATTAAATACTTTTTTTTATTCCAAATTCTCAGTATCTCTACACTTTAAATTCAGTATTTACAAGAAAATGATGAGTCATTTTATAAAACTCTTCGGGATCTTGTATGTATTTTAAAGTATTAAAAATCTCATCCCCATCAACAAACATCCGTTTGAAATATACCCAATATTCTTTCATTTTATTTAAAACATGTTTGTCGGCAGTTTTTGTTTTTTTAAGTTCCTCAAAAAGTGCATTAATAAATTCTGAAAATACTTCAAGTTTTTTTTCTTTTGAATAATTTTTCTTTTGGAGAATTTCATCAGGTAAAAATAAATTCGACAGCAATCCTCGCCCAAGCATCCAATCGTTAATTGATGGAAATTGGGTTTTTAATTCATTATAAAAATCAAAATCAATAATGTCACCACTGAAAACTATTTTATGTTCTGATAATTCAACACATGCTGAAAAAGCCTTGAGGTCAAGCTGGCCTTCGTACATTTGTAATCCGATTCGCGGATGTATATTCAGAAATTCAAGGGGGAAACTATTCAAAATAGGAATAATATTTAACAATTCTTTATTATTCAAATAACCTAATCTGGCTTTGATTGAAAGTTTATTTGGAATTTTAGGAAGCACTTCATTTAAAGTTTCTTCAATAAGCTCGGGATGAGAAAGCATACCCGATCCGCGTTTCTTTCGGGCAATTGAAGATACTGGACAACCAAGGTTCCAGTTTAAAGATTCATAGCCTAAATTATATAAATCGTTTGCCATTACTATAAATTGATCGGGCAAATAACCAAGTACTTGTGGTATTAATTTCATCCCTGAATTATTTTCAGGCAACACATCTTTTAAATGTGATCGTTTCACCCGCTTCCCCTCAACAAGAGTAACAAAAGGACTGACAGCCACATCGATGCCTTCAAAAAAGCTGTTGTAAACATTCCTGAAAATGTAATTAGTATAGCCTTGTAAAGGTGCAAGATAAAGCATTCGTTACGTTTTTATTTTGCAAAGATAAGCTTCATAATTCACGAAAACCTGTGATGGTCAAAAATGATTTACAAAAGCACTTAAATAATTTGATAAAATTGTTAAACTGTTAAAT
>CAZBSL010000294.1:0-3456 GCA_964494265.1 uncultured Bacteroidales bacterium | reverse complement strand
TGAAAAAATTTCATATAAAGTTGCTTATAATTGGGGATTTATTTGGGTTGATGCCGGAAAAGTTGTTTTTGAGGTTGATAGTTTGAAAAAAGACGGAAAACAGCTTTATCATTTTTTGAGTTTCGGGAAATCTTTAACAAGATATGATTGGATTTTTAAAGTCAGAGATAATTTTGAATCTTTTGTAAACCCAATTGAATTCAAACCTATTGAATTTATTAGAAACACTAAAGAAAATAGTTATAGAGTTTATAATAAATATTTGTTTGACCATATGAATAATAAAATATTTTCATATACCAAAAACTCAAATAAGCAATATCAAGAAGACACTCTCAATCTACCGCCTTGCACTTTCGATGTTTTGAGTGCAATCTACTACACGCGAAATATTGATTTCTCGAAATATAAATTTGGCGATAAAATTCCGGTTTCAATGATAATAGATAATGAAATATTTAATCTATATATTAGGTATATTAATAAAGAAATTGTTGAAAATATTGACGGGAAATTGTATAACTGTATAAAAATCAAAGCCATGCTTGTTGCCGGCACAATGTTTAGCGAAGGTGAAGATTTGATAGTTTGGGTTACCGACGATAAAAACAAAATCCCAATTATGGCAGAAGCTAAAATTCTTGTCGGTTCTGTGAAAGCTTATCTTACACAAGCTAAAGGTTTAAGATATAAGGTAGAGGCTTTGCTCGAATAAGAATAGTATAAAAAATTGCAGAAGAACCAAAAATTTGTTTTTATAAAAACAAATTGTATTTTTGAAAATATATTCAAATATTATTTTTATGAAAAAATACACTTTTTTACTCTCAATAATTATTATTCTCTTGTCCTGTAACCGGCAAAACCCAATAAATAAATTTGAAGCAAAGCACTATCCAAACTTGTTAGATATTTCATATGTTCCTGAATCAAAAAGTGGAACGGATGGATGTTTTAGCGATCTTGGTTCATGGTTTGCTTTTACACCTGCAGAAAAACAAAATCCAATTGGCGGTTTTTGCGGCCCGTTTTTTTTTGATACTTATTCGTGGTCAAGTAAATCACTTGCAAACCTTGTAATTTTCAAACCCGGTTCAAAAACAAGTGTAAACTTCAGCCTTGATTCGGCAATATATTATCCCGGAAGCCTTAATCAAATTCTCTCGGCCGGTTTATGTAGCATCGATCAAAAGCTAATTTTTATTACAAAAAATACAGCCCTAATAAGAACAAAAGTCAAAAAACCAAAGGAATATAGAATTCGATGGCAAGGAAAGCTTTTCAACGAGAAAACAAAACTTTTCGCCAAAAAAAATATTCTTATAGCCGAAAGGCCAAACAAGAGTTTGATTGTTATAAATTTTCCTGAAAATACAAATATTGAAATCAATAGCGATAAGAATTCATATTTTACTGAAGGAGAAAAATTTAATTTCATTTCTATTTCTTATTTTAATAATAAAAATGAATATTTATTATTGAAAAAGAAGCTTGATGAATCTTTATCAGATCCTGAAAAATTATTTGCCGAAAACTCATCGCGTTGGAATAATTATTTAAAATCGGTTTTACGGAATGATATGCCTGAGAAATTTAATAAAATTGCCGTAAAAAGCATAATGACATTAATTTCCAATTGGCGGTCGGCAAAAGGTGATTTGTTTCACGATGGAGTTATTCCTTCACATGCGGTTTATTATTTCGTCGGTTTTTGGGCATGGGATTCCTGGAAGCATGCCGTTGCTTTGGCTCATTTTGCACCTGAACTTGCAAAGGATCAAATTCGTGCAATGTTTGATTATCAAGACGCAAACGGCATGGTAATCGATTGTATTTTTGCTAATAAAAATGAAAATAATCCTCGAGATACAAAACCTCCACTTGCTGCCTGGGCTTTGATGGAAGTCTTTAAAGAAACAAATGATACTGCTTTTGTAAAGGAAATGTACCCGAAATTAGAAAAGTATTATAATTGGTGGTTTAAAAATCGTGATTACGATAAAAATGGAATTTGTGAGTTCGGCTCAATTGACGGAACAACGGAAGCGGCAAAATGGGAAAGCGGCATGGACAATGCAGTTCGCTTCGATGATGCCGTGATGTTTCAAAATAACGAATCAGCATGGAGTTTTGACCAGGAATCAGTTGACCTGAATTCATACCTTGCCTTGGAATACAAACTTTTAAAAGAGCTTTCCAAAATTTCCGGAAATAAATTCGAAGCAATTGAAATTGATGGAGCAAAAATTGCCAATTACTTTTTTTGTAAAGAAGCGGGATATTTTTTCGATAAAAAAATTCAAAATGGAAATTTTATCAAGGACGAAGGGCCTGAGGGCTATACACCTATTTGGACCGGTATAGCTTCAATTGCTCAAGCAAAAAAAGTTTCCGAAATATTGCTTGATTCTACAAAATTTGCATGTTTTATTCCGTTTCCAACACTTTCTACCGATAACCCAAAATATTCAAAAGACAGTTACTGGCGCGGGCCAATCTGGCTCGATCAAACATATTTTGCAATTTCCGGATTAAGAAAATACGGTTTTATGGAAGAAGCGGATAAGTTTACTGAAAATGTTTTTAATCGCTTAGAAGGATTAAATAGTGGTGAAGCGATTTTTGAAAACTATGATCCCCAAACAGGAAAGCATTTGCGAGCACCGCATTTTAGTTGGTCGGCAGCGCATTTGCTAATGCTATATTGGGAATTTGGGAAGTAATTTTTTTTATAATTGTTATTTTATAACATTGTTAATAAATTAACAATTTTCTTGGAAAACAAATTTCTTAGATATATTTTTGCAATAAAAATAAATTTAAAGATCGAATGAAACATATTCCTCATAAAACCATTGAAAGACTTAGTCAATATAGGCGAGCCTTATTATTATGTTTAGCAAAGGGAAAGGATCATATATTTTCGCATGAGATTGCAAAAATTCAGCATATTACACCTGTTCAGGTAAGGCGTGATCTTATGTTGATCGGATACACAGGTACATTACGAAAAGGATATAAAATTCAAGAGCTTATTAACCTGATTAGTGAGATAATAGATAGTAAAGAGGGGCAAAAGGTTGCAATAATTGGGATAGGTAATATTGGTATGTCTATTTTAAAATACTTCAAAGGAAAAAGGCCTAAACTCGCAATTGTTGCTGCATTTGATAACGATCACAGAAAAATCGGAAAAAAATTTTCAGAGGTTACCTGTTTTGATATTAATGAGTTATATAACGAAATCAAAAAAGAAAATATCACAATTGCTATTATTACGGTTCCTGCTGAAAGAACTGTTGAAATTGCGGACTTACTTGTTAAAGCCGGAATTAAAGGAATTTTGAATTTCACTCCCAGGCCTATTAATGTTCCCGACAATGTTTTTCTTGAAGAATTTGATATGACTACAAGCCTTGAAAAAGTTGCGTTTTATGTTAAGGATCAGAAAGATAA
>CAZBSL010000293.1:0-3474 GCA_964494265.1 uncultured Bacteroidales bacterium | reverse complement strand
CCGAAGGGATTCGAACCCCCAACCTCCTGATCCGTAATCAGGTGCACTATCCAGTTATGCTACGGGTCCAATTTCTGCAAAATTACAATTTTTTAAGCATGAATAAAAAAAATAAAACCCTTAAAAAATATAAGGGTCTTATTATCATCATGAAAAACTGTAATTTATAAAATTACATTTGCTTATTTTTGTCCATATGCTTTTGATACCTGCTTTTAAATTTATCAACACGACCGGCAGTATCAACTAATTTCATTTTTCCTGTATAAAATGGATGTGAAGTATGGGATATCTCAAGCTTAATCAATGGATATTCTTTTCCATCTTCCCAAACTATTTTCTCTTTAGTATTGGCAGTTGACTTTGATAAAAATGTATAATCATTCGACATATCTTTAAATATAACGAATCTATAATCTTTTGGATGAATACCTTTTTTCATTTTCTTTTTCTTTTATTTTTTGGGAGTGCAAAATTATAATCTTTTATTTAAAAAACAAAATCTTTTTTATGATTTTACAATTAATTTTTTTGGTTGCTAAATAACAAATTTGAAATTAACTTTTATAAAAAAAAATTATTCAAAAAATTACATGAATATGCATTATCAAAATTCCCAGTACGGCAAAGCCTCGTAAAACATCAATCAATTGAATGCGTTGCTTTGGACTTATTGGATTAAAGTTTGTAACGTTCATTATTAAATTTTCTTTACGTCAAAATTATAATTTATTTCTAATTTTTATTATATTTCAACCTTATTTCTAATAAAATTCACTTTTATCGTATGTGTATAAATTCAAAGCTTTTAAAATAAGTAAAGTTGAATAGCGTTTTTACTAAATAAAGTCTTTGAATATTATAAAAAATAACGTACTTTTGCACAATGATACAGAAATTTACTCGTATATAACTCTATATCAATCAAAAAACATAAAAAATTTTATGATAATAAAAAAAGAAACATATTTAGAAAATCAAACAAAGTATAAAGCATTTTCAATCAACAACATAAATGAAATTCCTCAATTACAAAAACTATCAGAGCAAGAATTATTTGAAATAGAAGTTGTTTCTCAGGTTCTTCCTTTTAAAAGTAATTCATACGTTATTAACGAATTAATAGATTGGGATAATATTCCAAATGATCCTTTATATATTCTTACTATTCCTCAAAAAGATATGCTTATACCCAAGCATTTTGACGAAATAGCAAAGCTTTTAAAATCGGGTGCAGATAAAAAAACTATTACAAAAGCAGCAAATTCTATCAGGATGCAACTTAATCCTCATCCTGCTGGTCAACTTGATTTAAATGTTCCAAGTATTAATGGTGAGCCTATTGACGGAATGCAACATAAATACAGAGAAACCGCATTATTTTTTCCAAGTCAGGGACAAACTTGCCATGCTTACTGTACTTTTTGTTTTAGATGGCCGCAATTTGTAGGTTTGGAAGGATTGAAATTTGCATCAAAACAATTAGAATTACTTCAAGAATACTTTAAAGTTTATCCCGAAACCACCGACATTCTTTTCACCGGCGGAGACCCACTCATAATGAGTGCTAACATTTTAAATAAGTATATTGATCCCTTATTGTCTAATGTTGAAAACCTTAAAAATATTAGAATTGGTTCAAAAGCACTTGCTTACTGGCCATATAAGTTTCTTACAGATTCTGATGCAAACGACTTGCTAAAACTTTTTGAAAAAGTTGTAAAAAAGGGTAAACATTTGACTATAATGGCTCATTTCAATCATCCTCGCGAATTGGAAACCAAAGCCGTTCAAGAAGCCATTCGTTTGATCCGCTCGACAGGTGCTGAAATCAGAACTCAATCTCCTATACTTAACCATATTAACGCCGATTCAAAAATTTGGTCTGAAATGTGGCAAAAGCAAGTCTCTCTCGGATGTATTCCGTATTACATGTTCGTGGCCAGAGAAACCGGTGCAGCACATTATTTTAACCTCAGTCTTGAAAATACACATAAAATTTTCAAAGAAGCTTATTCAAAAGTTAGTGGAATTTGCCGAACTGTCCGAGGGCCTAGTATGTCAGCTGCTCCCGGTAAAGTTCAGGTTTTGGGAATATCAGAAATCAAAGGAGAAAAAGTCTTTGTTCTTCAATTTATCCAGGGTCGTAATCCTGATTGGGTATTGAGACCTTTCTTTGCAAAATTCAATTCTAAGGCAACCTGGCTCAATGATCTTAAACCTGCATTTGGAGAAAAGAAGTTTTTTTGGCAGGAAGAATATGAAACAATGACCGGTCAAAATGCTGATTCTTTCGAGTATAAGGATCTCGGATAATCCGATTTCAAATGTTTAACTCCTTATTATCAATTCTTATTTTTATTTATTAATTTTGCTATACAATGTATTTTTAATAAATGTATGAAAAAAAACGTCACTTATCTTTTGCTGATGCTAGTCCTATTTTCTTCTTGCCATGTTGGGCGATTTTTTTATTGGAACTTTGCCGATATAAATGATTATAAAAAATTCCCTGCTTTTGAAATCCATAAATCGGAAAATCCTTTTAAATTTTTTGAAGCCAAGAATTCAATTTCTCTAAAAATACCCGAGAAATTTGAAATCACTAATAAGAAAACCACTTTCAATAAATTTTTAGAACAGCATAAAACCATTGCTTTTCTAATAATAAAAAATGATACAATTATTTTTGAAAAATATTTTAAAGGATACTCCAAAGAATCAATAATGCCTTCATTTTCCGTATCAAAGGCTTTTGTTTCAGCCCTTACGGGAATTGCAATTGAAGATGGATTTATTAAAAATACAAATCAAAAAGTAAGTGAATTTTTACCGGAATTATCAAAAAATGGTTTTGATAAAGTTAGCATTGAAAATCTTTTGAACATGCGTTCGGGAATTAAATTTAGTGAAGCTTATTTAAATCCTTTTGCCGAAACAGGAAAATTTTATTACGGAAGAAATCTAAAGAAATATGTCAGAAAGCTTAAAGTAAAGAAAAAACCCGGTGAAAAATACGAATATCAAAGTGGAAACACGCAGATTTTAGCTGAGGTAATTGAAAATACTTCGGGCAAAAAACTTTCAGAATACTTAGAAGAAAAAATATGGAAACCTATTGGTGCGGAATATGATGCAAGCTGGAATTACGACAGCAAAAAATCGGGAACCATTAAAGCCTTTTGTTGCCTAAATGCCAGAGCACGTGACTTTGCAAAATTCGGACGTTTATATTTAAGAAAAGGAAACTGGCAAGGAAAACAAATCATACCAGCTGATTGGATGAAAAAATCAACCTCCATAATTAATGATTCAAAAGATTCACAGAACTATTCTTACACATATCATTGGCGGGTGATGAAAAACGGATGCTTTTTTGCCAAAGGGTTGCTTGGTCAATATATTTATGTTGATCCGCAAAGAAATCTAATTTTCTTAAGATTTGGGACAAGTTATGCAAAAATTGATTGGGCT
>CAZBSL010000292.1:0-3488 GCA_964494265.1 uncultured Bacteroidales bacterium | reverse complement strand
CTTTTTCGGATAATAATTGAAAGTGAAACTAAAACCGAATTTTTTGGAGTTCCAAAAAAACATATATTTAATCCTTCAAAATTTGAGTTTTTAAACTTTAACCGTTATGGTCAAAAATTGGAAAACCCTCTCGGACTTGCTGCCGGCCCGCATACTCAACTTGCTCAAAATATTATCGTTGCCTGGTTATACGGTGCAAGGTATATTGAATTGAAAACAATCCAAACCCTTGATGAACTTGAAATTTCAAAACCCTGTATCGACATGCAGGACGAAGGCTATAATTGTGAATGGTCGCAGGAATTACATATCGAAGATTCGTTCGATCAATATCTTAATGCTTGGATAATTATTCACATTTTGCGTCATAAATTTGGATGGACAAATAATGCCGGTACTATTTTTAACATGAGTGTTGGCTACAATCTTGAAGGAATTTTAAAAGATAATGTTCAGAAGTTTTTCTTTAAAATGAATGATTGCAGTCACGACAAGCATCATAAATTGGAAGTGTTGGAGCAATTTTACCCGGAAATAATGGAAATCTTAATTCCCGACCGGATTTCCAATAATGTTACGCTTTCTACCATGCACGGTTGCCCTCCTGACGAAATCGAAAAAATTGCCTCTTATCTTATTGAAGATAAAAAACTTCATACCACAATAAAACTTAATCCGACCTTAGTTGGTGCCAAGAAACTTCGTGAAATTTTAAACGAAAAATCGACTTTCAAAACCAAAGTACCGGATATTGCTTTTGAGCATGATCTAAAATATAAGGACGCCGTTAATATTATTAAAAATTTGCAAAAATCTGCAATTGAAAATAAAGTCGATTTTGGAGTAAAGCTTACCAACACACTTGAAAGCATTAATAATAAAAGCATTTTCGATAAGAAAGAAAAAATGATGTATATGAGTGGCAGGGCTTTACATCCAATAAGCATGACTCTTGCCGGAAAATTGCAAAACGATTTCTTAGGCGAACTTGATATTTCATTTTCGGGGGGCGCCGATTGTTTCAATATTCCTGATATTGTTTCTGCAGGTTTATCACCAATCACAGTTTGTACTGATATTTTGAAACCGGGTGGTTATGGCCGTTTTGTGCAATATTTTGAAAATCTTTCTGCTGAATTTAAACTTCAGAATGCAAAAAATATTGACGATTTTATTTTAAAAAAATCTAATCAAAGCGAAAAGGATTTAAAAAAGGCAGCACTCGAAAATCTGAATACTTACATTGATAATCTTAAAGGAAATAAATTATATAAAAATAACAACTTCTCTTTTCCCGATATTAAAACAAAGAGAGAATTATCGTTTTTTGATTGCATAAAAGCACCGTGTCGTGGAACTTGTCCGGCGGGCCAGGATGTTCCGGCATATATGTATTTTGTTTCTCAGGGCAAATTTCGTGAAGCCTGGGAGGTGATTATGAAAAATAATCCATTTCCATCGGTAACAGGAATGGTCTGCGATCATTTGTGTCAAACAAAATGCACAAGAATTAATTATGATAATTCATTATTAATTAGAGAAATAAAGCGATTTGTGGCTGAGAAATTTCGTAATTCCGACATTGAAGTCGATATTTCAAAAAACGGATTAAAAGTTGCTGTAATTGGTGCCGGCCCATCAGGACTTTCCTGTGCATATTTTCTTGCTCTTACGGGGTTTGAAGTAAATGTATATGAGGCTAAAGAGCAGTCGGGAGGGATGTTAAGTTCGGCAATTCCATCCTTCAGGCTCACCAACGAGGCCATAATTAATGACATAAAAAAGATAGAGAATCTAAACATTAATATTTATAAGAACGTAAAAATTGATAAAGTTGGGTTTAAAAAACTTAAGGAAGAAAACGATTTCATATTTATTGCAGCCGGAGCACAAAAGGCAAAAGCACTAAATATTAAAGGTATAAATTCGAAAGGGGTTCTCAACCCTTTAAAATTTTTACATGAAATCAAATTGAATAATAATCCTAAGCTTGGAAAAGAAACTATAATTCTCGGAGGTGGAAACACAGCAATTGATGTGGCCCGATCTGCTGCACGAGTTCTCGGGCAATCAGGGCATGTTACGATAGTTTACAGACGCACATTGAATGAAATGCCTGCCGACAAAGCTGAAATTAAGGCGGCTATTGACGAAGGAATTGATATTTTGGAATTAACTTCTCCAGTTGAAATAATTTCTAAAAATAATAAAGTAATAGGCCTCGAATGTATTAAAATGGAACTCATCGGAATTGATAAAAACGGCAGGCCAAAACCTATAGCTGTTTCAGGTTCTGAGTTTGTTCTAAATTGTGATACAATTATTCCGGCCTTGGGGCAAGAAACTGATTTTGATTTTATTGATGATAATGAAATTGATAAAATTAGTGAAAATTCTATCGGCAGGGACTCGAAAATTTTTATTGGCGGAGATGCTGTCAAAGGTGCTTCAACTGTTATTAATGCTATTGCAGATGGACGAAAAGTCTCGGAACAGATTATTGATTTAGCAAAGCAAAAGTTTGGAATTGAACCTTATAATAAAGGAATTGAAATTGATTTCGATAAACTAATCGACAAAAAAGTGAGACGTGAATTTGGGATATTTGTTCCGGAAATTGATATTTCAAAAAGAGATAATTTTAGCTTGGTAATAGAAACTCTTCAGGAAAAGCAGGCAATTGCAGAAGCTTCAAGATGTTTGAATTGCGACTCGATTTGCAATGTTTGTGTTGAGGTTTGCCCTAATCTTGCTAATTATTCTTACAAAGTTGAAAAACAAAATTTTGAACTGCAAAAAATAAAAATTAAAAACAAAAAAGCTGAAATATTTAATGATATTAGTTTTAATATCAAACAAGAATTCCAAGTTTTAAATATCGGGGATTTTTGTAATGAATGTGGAAATTGTACGACTTTTTGTCCGACTTCTGGTAAGCCTTTTGCTGACAAACCAAAATTTTGGTTAAGCATTGAAAGCTTCAAGAAAGCCGAGAGTGGCTTTTATTTAAGTAAATTGAAAAATAGAAAAATACTTCTCAAAAAATCTGATTCTAAAATAAGTACAATTTATTTAGAGAAAGATAATTATATTTTTGAAAATGAATTTGTAATTGTTAATTTTGATAAAGAAAATTTCAGGATTAATAAAATTTCCATATTAAATGATAATATTGACGATGAACTCAATTTTATTGACGCCGCCGAAATGAAAGTTTTGTATAATGCTGCTGATAAATTGTATTAAATCATCATAATATTTCAAAAAAATAAATTATAATAAAATAAACTAATGAAGGAAGAAATAAACGAAAAAGTTCTACAAAAGACAATAGAAAGATGCAGGGAAAGAAACATAATTATTCCTACATATAAGCAAATGCGGAATCCTGAATTGATTCCCGAAAAAATACGTGAAGAGTTGAAAAATATTGGATTATGGGATTTGAATTCTCTTAATCTTTTCAGAATAACATGGAAAAACCAAGC
>CAZBSL010000291.1:0-3512 GCA_964494265.1 uncultured Bacteroidales bacterium | reverse complement strand
AATGAATTTTGAGGATGATAAATTGCCCAACGGATCGGCATATCAGGCAGATTGCTTTCCTTTTCCTGCCATGTGGTTCCTCCATCATAAGTCTGCCAAACTGATGAAACACCATAATTTGAGAAAGTAACAAGAAGAGTGTCTTCGGAACCGCCAATTGCAATACAGGAAATATTTGCAGTTGGGAATTCATCACTACCAATATCAGTTGCTGTTGGTGATGATTCAGCATTCTCAACTTTAAATAAATGTCCGGCAACCGAACCTAAAAATAATGTGCTTTTTCCTTCAACTGCATAAGGTGAAGACTGAATATGTGAAAAATAAACAGAGATTCCGGTATTAAGATAAAGATAATCTTCGTTAGGATAATTTGGTATTCCTTCAATACGTAAAATACGGTTTTGATAATTTCCAAAGAAATTCACTGCATTGGCATATAAAATATTATTGGAATAATCGTAAGCAGCCGGATTAATAAATATTCCGCTTGATTGGCCCATATTAACTTGTGGCGTACCGTTTACAAATACAGTATAACTGTTATAGTAAACCGATGAAATCATTATCTCAGCTTCATCCTGGTCGATAAAACAATATGCACCGTCTCCTCCGTCAATCATATCATCAATTGATATTGGAGAACCTGTATAATATAAAGTTCCATTATCCTGAAGGCCTCCAACATAAGTGTCATCGTTTGATAGAGGCGACATTGCACAAGTATAAAATTGCAATGTGTTATAATTAAGATTTTTTTGTTCAAAAACAGGGTAATTATTAGTTGCACTCGAAGTATAAAAAACCCCACCATCAGACCCGAAAATCATTTCGTTTGATGAATTATAGTTATATTTTTGTGCATGTTGATCGGCATGAACATATTCATCGCCGCCACCCCAATACATTGCAGACCAATCAGAAACATGATACCATGAATTGCCGCCATTATTAGATTTATAAACATCGAGCCCACCAATATTAACTCTGTTAGCATCGTTTGGATCAACTGAAATAATGAAAGCATGCCATGACAGCGAAGCCCAGTTAGGATTATTGCTTGGAAGGTTTTTTTCTACCCATGTCTGTCCTTTATTAGGTGAGCGAAGAATATAATTTCCTTTAAAATATTTGAATCCATTATTGTATCCGGCACCGATAACTGCATAAACAACATTTTCGTCGGAAGGTGCGGGAGCAAGCATTACACGCCCGGGCAGATAAAAATCACCGACACCTTGTTCGATCAGAATTCTATAATCTTCAAAAACAGTCCAATTTCCGTTAGTACCTACATCAGACATTAATATTGTTGCTCCGCCTTCATCATCCATATTTGGCATAGTACCGATATAAATTCTACCATCAGCCGCAATTTCGATATCGGCAGGCGTATAAGTAACCTCAAGATTAGTAATATTTGGCAGAACCTGCTCAAATGTTTCTCCTCCATTGTTTGATCTATAAAGTCCGTCGGATGGAATACTTTGGTGATTTACACCTTGATAAAAACCTGAAGCAACACCGGCATAAATAACACTTACACCATTTTCATTTCTAACTTTTATATCTGTAATATATTTAAAATATTCGGTTGAAGGTAATAAGTCCCATGAATTTCCACCGTCGATTGATTTCCAAATTCCAATCCCAACACCTGTTGATTCCCGATAAGTTGTGAAAGCAGTTTGTGCCTCACCGGTTCCTACATAAATAATATTGGAATTATTCGGGTCAAAAGTAATGCAACTTATTGCAAGATTCGGCCAAAAATCGTCAACCGGAATCCATGATGAATTATCGTTAGTAATATCATTATTATACCATAAACCTCCTGTTACGCCTCCTGCCCAGACTTTTTTATGAGAAGGGTCGTTTTGATCCCAGCATAAGGCTCTTGTTCGGCCACCCATCTCAACATCAATATTTCCCCATTCAATTTGCTCTGACGATTTTAGCTTTGCCTGATTGCTTTGCGATTTTGTTTCGTGGTAAGCATCAACAAGCCTTTCAAGAGGAACTCTACCCAGTTCAGGGTCTAAAGTCATATAATAATTTTGAATAGCAGCCAAATCGGGGCGAGTCGGTTTGGGCATTTCTTTTAGCTCTTCTTTTGAAAACTCTTCGATGTTTTCAAATTGTCCGGTTAGATAATTTTCATATTTCTCACGCTTTGATGATTCGTTTGGTATTAGAAAAATCACCAAAAATAAAGACATTAAAATTGAAGTGATTAATCCTTTTTTAAGTAGAGGCTTTTTCATGAATTTAATATTATTTGAATTATAATTATGCTATTTATATCATGTTGATTAGACAAACCTAAAACAATTTCGTTGCATTTGGGAATTTCTAAAAACACAAAAAATATATTTGTTTCCCTCAGATAAGGCAGATAATCGCAGAAAAAACATCAGCGAAAATTTGTCTCTCTGCTGGAAATATTTTCCTTTAGATCAATTCGGGTTAAGCTTTGAATTAGGGTGTCTGAACTAAATACCAAAAGCAAACACAATTCTTATTAAAATGATAATTAAAATGACCATGATTAGTGGAGTTTTTTGCAAACTGAAACTATCATCGGTTCTTTTGAATTTAATAGGTAAGCCATAATTACGAGCAGCATATATTGTTAAAATAATGATGAATATGCAAAGAAAAATATATGTGTCGTAAAAAGAAAATTCAGCATGATGAGGTATTTTAACTAAAAATATTATGGCATTTCCTATCAAAGCCGGATACAATATTTGTAAATTCAAATATTTCAAAATATCCGCTTCTCTAACTTCCTGAAAGTATGAGTTAAACGTAAGTATTGCATTTCTAACTGAATACCTTCCAAGCATAATCAAAGCAAAAAATGCTATCGCTCCTAAAAAAATTTTTATAAAAAAAGGAACGGAATAATAGGCGAAAACGGCTCCAATACCGAAAAAATAAATTACTCCAACTATTACATTGCCAAAAAAATAAGTAAAAGAAATTAAATATACCCAGAAAAAAAACAACTTATCGTGATTTGAAGATTTTCTTACCCTTCTATAAATTCTTTCGGAAATTATTCCAATCAGTAATGAAAATGAAATACCAAAAAAGAAAATAAAAAAAACCAAATCATCAGTCCATTGCTCATCGGTAATGTTTAAAGTAAAACCAAAATAATAAAGCACGCCTTTAAAACCATAGATTCTGGCAAGTATTAAAGAGAAAATATTTGTTAGTAAAATAACTGAATAATACGCCAATAAAAAATATATTACTGAATTGAACGTAACTATCCAGTATTTCTCTTGTGCTTTATTTTTCAATTAATTTATTTTCAGTATAAATAAAAAGGAGGTGATAGAGTGT
Organism: uncultured Bacteroidales bacterium; assembly: GCA_964494265.1. Classification (GTDB taxonomy): domain Bacteria; phylum Bacteroidota; class Bacteroidia; order Bacteroidales; family JAEINX01; genus JAEINX01. The sequence goes on along the minus strand of CAZBSL010000291.1, from coordinate 158 downwards.
TGAGTATTGGAAAGTTTCTTAAACCTTAAGAGTTTATTTTCCATCACTCCAATACTCCATTACTCCATCAAAAGACTTTACTCTTCTTCCTTTTTCCCAAACAATTTTTTAGCCCCATATGCAGCACCTAAACCAAGCAAGATAAATAATCCGCCACC
>CAZBSL010000290.1:0-3514 GCA_964494265.1 uncultured Bacteroidales bacterium | reverse complement strand
TTGTTTTGTATTTTATATCAGTCGAATTAATGATGTCGATAAAAAAACAAGTGCCAGGGCATTTTGGAATTTCTCCTAATTTTTTTTCAATATGGGGAGAATTGGGATCTTTAAAACGAATGAATTTCACCATTGATTTATTATTTACGATTTTTTAAATTATTTAGCAAAGTTAAAGAAAATGAATTATATGCCAATCCCCGTTTCTAAGACCATAAATATACATTTCTTAATTTAATTGTTTTTGTTTGCAATTAATCGGCATAATCCATTTATTCGAAGTTTACATACAAGCTCTCATTAATTTTAGAAACAATGCGATAAAATTTTATTTCCAAAAACATAGAAATTAAATTTTTATCAAGATATTTCTTTCAGGGCTTCTTCTTGATTATCAAAAATTTTAAAAATGCTTGTAAAACCTGAAATTTTAAAAATTTCCTGAATCGTATCCTGTAATCCACAAAGGAAAAATTTACCTTTTGCAGCATTAATTTTCTTTAGGGCTGTTAGGAAAATACGTAATCCCGAACTACTTATATAATCCATATTTTTGCAATCAACTATTATATTTATTTCATTTTTAGAAATATGATCTGCAAAAATTTCATCTAATTCGCTATAGTTTGTAGTATCGAGCCTGCCGTTAATTTCCAGGACAAGATTTTCATTAATCTTTTCTTTCTTAATTTCCATTTTCTTTCTTTTTTAAATTATTCTTAGTTTGAGGGTCTTGTGATTTTATATATTCTTTTAATTCTTTTCCAAAATCAGAATCTATCATAACTTTGTCATAATCGGCAATATAGTTATTCAGATATTGAAGAACCAATTCATCATTATTATCTGATCCGGGCATAATTCCGGAAAAGAAGAAATTCATTTTTTCAAATTCAGAGGAGTATTTAGCTGTTAAGGGGTCTCTTAGTTTCAGATTCAGATAAATTGTTTCATATCGCTTATGACAAAAATCATTTAAGCTCTTTTTAATTTCATATAAAACATCTTTTCCGTATTCGATCACATTAATAATAGCAATATGGTTTACATTGTCAATGTTAACCTTAATAATTGATTGGTTTTTTTCCATGACATCTTTTGGAATGGAATCAGAAAATTTCGGATTCAGACCGAGATTATTATAAACTTTCTTAATAATATTTATGTGTTCTTTGGGCGGATAAATTATCATTTCATTGGATGGATGTAGATAATTGGCCATAATTACAACACTTTCCCGTCTTGTTTCATCCTCTCTAATGCCCTTATATTCACGACTAACACCACTTGAAAGAAATATCGCAGTATCTTGAAAACCGAATTTTCCGATTACTTTTTGTGAAAAAGGATGAGTTGTTACTCCACGTGCATAAATTCCATAAAAATTCCCCATTACTGCATCTTCAATCATTTTTGTATTCATTGATTTCATACATCCATGTCCTTGAAATTTCGGGTTTACAAACGCCATTCCAAGCTGTGGAAAATCCGTGTCTCGCACTTCAATTTCAAGGGCAATATGGCCCATAATTTCATTATTATCGTTAATAGCAACATAAGATATTAATTCACCTTTGATATTCATTTCTCTAACGCGTTCAGGAAAATAAATGTCTTCGTGAACATATGTTAACCCATAAGTTGTATAAGCACATTTTGAAACAGCAATAGCTTCGTCAGGTGTCATTCTTCTTACCTTAAAATTTTCAAAACCAACTGGGGTGCGTGCTTGAGTCTTTTTATCTTCTTCGGCCTTTTCAATCTCAAGTTTGCTAATAATATCTTTTATCGATTTTTTATTAAGATATTTAAATAGAACGATTTCTTTTCCGTTTTTACCAAGATTAAGATACGTAACTTCGTCCACGAGTTGCTTGATTAAAAAAGTGCCTAAGCCCTTGGCTTCTAAAATATTGCTTTTAATTTTAGGATTATAATCAGGGATTTCGGTAGGATCGAAAGGAAATCCTTTATCTTTGAATTGAATAATAATTCCGGCTATATGAGGCTCAATAATTATATCGAAAGTTGTTTCTTCACCTGGTGCAAACGAATGTTCAATAATATTTTTTGCAGCCTCTTCGACGGCTAACTCAAGCTTCAATATTTCAGATTTAACATATCCCATAATTGTTGCCATTTCTCTAACAAGACTTTGAGTAAGAGTTATATATTTCAGTTTGTTTGGTAGGGTCAGAAGTATTTTATTTTTTGAGATTTCCATTGTGTTAAGTTAATTTAAAGCTTTTAAATCAGCTAATTTGTTTTCTTAAAATAATTATATTTTTATTATTTTCTCTCTTGTAATCAATATTATCCATTAGTGTTTTCGCAAAATGAATACCTAAACCACCAATATTCCGATCATCAATTCCGGCATTAAGATCAGTTGGGACAGGTGCATCAAGCAAATTAAAAGCCTTTCCGTCATCCTTTATTAATATTTGCAAGTCATTGTCGATGAGTTTTGCTTCAATCAGGATTTCATGATTTGATTCATCATCAAAAGCATAAAAAATAATGTTTGAAATAATTTCTTCAAGAACAAGGTTGACATTGAAAATTAACTTATCGGAAATTTTAAAATCGCTTACAATTTTCTCAACAAAAATACTCACTTTTTCAAGCTCAGAAACATTATTTTTTATTAGTAATTTATTCTTTTTCATTTGTCTAACAAAGTGTTTTGATTTATTTGTTTAAAAAATAAGTAAGTATTAAAATTGTTATGTCATCTGATTGTTCGGCTTCTCCAACAAATATATTAACATCATCAACTATTGTTTTAGTAATTACTCTGGGATGGTGATCCTTGGAGTTATTAAGCAATTTAATTAATCTTTCATCACCATATAAATTATTATCAATGTTCATGGCTTCTGTTATGCCATCTGTGTATAATACAAGTGAATCATTTTTAAATAATTGAAAAGTTCCTGATTTATAATTAATATCTTCGAAAATTCCAATTGGTGTTCCATGGGTTTCCTCAATGCATTCGATTTTATCATCATTTCTAATAATATAAGGGTAATTATGTCCGGCATTACAAAACTCAACGTTTCCTGTTTTGGTATCCAAAATTCCGAGGAAGAATGTTACGAACATTGAATTTTCATTTCCCTGGCATAACTCAACATTTAATTCACTAACAACTTCTTTCGCTGATGAAGTTTTCGTGGTTTTTGACCTTAGCAAAGTTCGTGTAATAGCCATAAACAAAGAGGCCGGAACTCCTTTGCCTGAAACATCGCCAATTGCAAAACAAATTTTGCAATCATCAATAAAGAAAAAATCATAAAGGTCGCCTCCAACATCTCTTGCCGGATTCAAAACTGCATAAAGATCAATGTCTTCTCTTTCGGGGAAAGGAGGAAATATTTTTGGGATAATTCCTTGTTGAATATCATGCGCAATTTTCAATTCACTCTCAATTTTCTCTTTTGCAGCAGTTGTATCTTTTAAATTTTTGATATAGTTTTTTAGCTCTAACTGCATTTGATTAATAGAATTT
>CAZBSL010000289.1:2464-3552 GCA_964494265.1 uncultured Bacteroidales bacterium | reverse complement strand
ATGCAAAAGATTAAAAACTGCAAAGCCTGATGGTGCTTCCTTTGCTTTTTGGACAGAATCAATTTTTTCAATTTGCAAATCAATTCCATATTCTATTGCTGTATCTTTCAATGCAAGAACAGATTTTTCATTCCAAGGACATTGATCAGCGTAAAGTAGGTTCCACCCCTTGTATTTTTTCTGGTTTAGAGTCCAGTCAATCAATTTTGGATTTGGAGAATGTTTGTCAAATTTTTTCATTAATAGCTCAAATCTACCTCTTTTTTCAGCTTCCACAAATCCGATTTTCTCAAACAATCTTTTATCGGCAACCCAACTTCCCTTGCTTGTCATGGTGCATAGGCCCAACATATTTTTCTCTCGTGCTTCATCTTCACAAGTTTTCACAAGCAAAGCACCATAACCCTTTTTCTTATCCTTATTTGAGTAAACATACATGCAGTGAATAAACATGTGGTTTTCGGCATCAACAGGCCTCCATGCAAACTCAGCAGGTACGTATTCGATAAATGCAATAGGCCTGTTTGTTTGATCTCTTAGTATCTTTATTTTCAGGCCTTCTTTATAGGCCTTTTCAAACCATTTTCTTTTGTTTTCAAATTCCGGTTTCCTGATGTCTTTAATGCAAAAAAGAGTTTGCTCAATAACATTTTCCGGTGTTACATCTATAATCTTTGTTGTGTCCATTTGTGTTTTTTTTGAGTAATATCTGTTTTATAATGTTTTATGTTAAAAACTATTCATAAAACTCAATCTTAAAATCATCAACATAAAAGCTTTCTTTTCCGGGATTCCAAACATAAGTTTTAATCATATCTTCAACAGTAAATGATTCCGGGATGTAAACAGTTAAGAAAACTTTACTCCACTTATCTTTTTCTAAGTAATATTCGAATTTTGAACCTGTCCATTGAATAATTTCATTTTCTTTGTTTTCGAGGCTTAAAACCAGAATGACTTTTGAAAAATCGTTAGGAGCAAATACATCAAGAGAAACCTTGATTTTTTTAGCTTTTTCACAATCAATATCCGCTAAAGTTGTTGAAAATGTGGGTCCATAAATGATGGTAGAATCTATTTTAATTGAG
>CAZBSL010000289.1:0-2364 GCA_964494265.1 uncultured Bacteroidales bacterium | reverse complement strand
GGACATGGCTTTGTCCATGCATAAATAAAATATGGCGTTTTACATGAATCAATCGCTTTTTTTAAAACAAGCAAATCTTCCTTGCCTCTGTTATCATATTGAACAAAAATTGTAGAGTCATTATATTTTTCTAAATAATAATCAATATAATAAGGCTGATTCACAGAAATAGCTGCCGTAATTTTATTACTCCCGTATTTCTTATTCCATTCTGAAATTCCTTTAGCAATATCTTTAAACTCTCCGAAATGTTGGCTGTTATAATAATCCTTAACAATTACGGTACTTATTATTCCTGCAATGGCAAGGAAGATGAAAAATATTTTAACTATCAAAGAAGAATGCCTTTTAATAAAAGAAAATAAAAATATCAACAAAAATGGAAATGAAAATATCAAAATTGATTTCTGTAGTATTGGGTTGCGAAATATTGAATAGAAATATCCTATAAAAAACATTGCAAGAAACCATATTAACGAAATACTATGGAATTTGGTCCAATTAATATTTTTTCGGTTAAATAATAATGAAAAAATCAAAACTGCTCCAAAAACTATCAGCAGAAAAATAGATTTGTTAAAACAATAATATATGAAGTCGAAGAACCACAAAGGATCTGGTTTGCCAAGCCATCCGTCTTCTCCTCCAATCCCACCAATTCCGAATTGGTAGAAAAATATTTCAAAATGCGGCAAGTACAAAATAAATACCGCGAGTCCGCAAAAGAGGTAATTTATTAAAGCTTTTCTTTTTAAGAAAAATAATCCCGTTATTCCAACAATTAAAACAAATAAGAAGCTATAGTTGTGTGAATAAGCTGAAAGAGTACTAAAAATCACAAAACCCGAATAAGTTAAAAGATTTTGTTTTTTATCTTTAATTATCAAAGTCCAAAACCAAACTGTTGCAAGTGAAAATAATAATCCCGGACTATAAGGCCTTGCCAGTTGGCTGTAAAGTAAAGGAAATTGCAGGAAAGCCATTGAAAGTGCCGAAAGTAGTCCCGTATTTTTATTGAACCATTTTTTGCCGATCAGGTAAACAAAGTAAACAGAAACAATTCCGCATATGATAAATGGAAGACGCACCGAAGCTTCTGAAAATCCGAAAAGTTTTGTCCAGAAATATAAAAAGGTCTGGACTCCGGCCGGATGGAAGTCAGTAAGTTTAACACCTTTTTCAATCATCTCGCCGAATGAATCAAATTGAAGGCGATGCAAGGCACTTAGCTCATCATTGCTTAAAGATAATGATGAATATCTGTAAAAACGAAGGAAAGTTGCAATTATAAGTACAATTGCAAGTAGTGCTTTTTCTGATATTTTGTTAAAAAACTTTATGATAGCTAAAATTACTTTAAAGAAGTTCGTTGTTTTAGAGCTTCGTAAATAATAATTCCGGTGGCAACAGAAACATTAAGCGATTGGATTTTACCAATTATCGGGATTTGCACTTCTTTGTCGGAAAGTTTAATATATTCGCCTGAAACTCCGCTTTCTTCCGATCCCATAATAATTGCTGTCGGCTGCGAATAGTCGGGATCATAATACTTTTCCTCTGCTTTTTCACTTGCTGAAATAATTTGAAGTCCGCTTTCTTTCAAAAATGAAATTGTGATTTTCAGGTTTCCGCTTCTATGGACAGGAATTTTAAGTAATGCTCCGGCAGAAGTTTTTACTGCATCAGAGTTTATCATTGCCGAGCCTCTTTCGGGAATAATTATCGCATCAACACCTGCACATTCGGCGGTGCGGGCAATAGCTCCGAAATTTCTTACATCGTTAACCTTATCTAAAATTAGAACCAAAGGAGTTTTTCCTTCTTCATAGATCATTGGTATTAGGTTTTCGATGTCCTGATATTGAATAGGGGAGATGTAGCAGATTATTCCCTGGTGATTTTTACGGCTTACTCTGTTAAGCTTTTCAATTGGTACAAATTGGAAAATAATATTTCGCTCTTTGATCAATGTTCTTAAAGTATTATATCCTTCTGATTTAAGTCCCTGCTGGATCAGCAATTTCTCGATTTCTTTTCCTGCCAGAATTGCTTCAATAACAGGCCTTATTCCGTAAATTATATTTTCGTCTTTCATCTATTTAAATTAATTTAACAAAAGTAAAAAAAATACGATGAAAAGGTGGTTTGGAAGATGAATTTGAGTAAATTATTTCTGTGTTGATGATAAGAAAATATTATCCATTACAGTTGCTTTAAAATAAAATTTCAACCCTTTCATTACTCTATTACCTCTATTTCCAAATTTATTGAACGCTTGTATCATTAAATCATTCTCCATTCCGTTTAAAAATTCTTTCAGCATTGTAAACTTTTTTTATATAAATTTGTCTTTCATTTATGAAG
>CAZBSL010000288.1:0-3554 GCA_964494265.1 uncultured Bacteroidales bacterium | reverse complement strand
TTACCCTCACTCAGGAATGCACTCCGGAAAACGCTTTTGCTAATGTATTAATAGCTTGGCAACTATTAAATAATGGAAATCAGGGATATTCCCCCGGAAATAACGTCACTTTCAAATGCTGGAAAGCTGAGGATGAAATAGAAATTGATGAATTTGAAATTATTTATACTGATCCTTATGGCGGAGCATGGACTGAAAATACTTTCCCGGAAGGAGAAAATAAATACAGCATTCCGATAATCAATTTCTATACTCCAAAAGGTTCAATTGCAGGAATTATTTCCGATACAATTACCGGTGAACCTATTGTAAATGCAAGTATTACAATCGAAAACAAACCATATTCAACTATAAGTAATTCCCAGGGCGAATATTTGTTAAACGAAATCCCAATCGGAGATTACAATTTGATGGTTGAAGCCAACGGATATTTCTCGAAAACAAAAAAGAATGTAATTGTATTACCTGACGAAACAACAATCTGCGATATAAAATTGCATATTCTTACTCCGGTTTTAGTTGAAACAATTCAGGGAAACGAAGAAATAACAATAGTGTGGGAGTCAATTCAGCAAAGCAGCGACGGGCATTTTAATTTTGAAGGAGGAAATTCAAATTTTCCAAGCTGGACAATTTATTTGTCATCAGCATTTATCGATGAAGTTGACCTTGAACCAAATGATGAAATTGGAATTTTTGATGGGAATATTTTGGTTGGGGCTTTTACTCTTACCGAAATTTTAACACCTCAGAATTTTTTATCCAATCCCTTGATAGCTTATAGCGAACTTATTTCAGGTCCAGGTTATACCCCAGGAAATCCTATTTCTTTTAAATGCTGGGATGATAGCGAAGGCCAGGAGTTTTCAAAATTCGACATAAGTTTTTCCGACCCTTATGGTGGTGCATGGGTTGAAGCATTTTTCCCTCCCGAGGCAAATAGTTACAGCATTGTTGAAATTGATTTTGTTTCATTCTTTTTTAATGTTTATTACGAAAGCGGAGATTTAGTTGCCGAAAATGTTGGAGGCCCATCCTTTACGGACACAGGTTTAGATCCTGAAATTGAATACTGTTATTATGTAACACAAATTTTAAGCAATGGTGAGGAATCATTACCTTCAAATGTTTTGTGTAATATTCCCTTACCTCCAATGGCACCAATAATTATAGATGCAATACCTGGAATTGAGGAGATTACAATATTTTGGGAACCTGAGGAAGGAATTTTTAATATTTATTATGAAAATGGAGCTTTAATTGCTGAAAATATTGAAGATTCTTATTATACTGATACCTCTCTAATAGTTGGGGAAGAATATTGTTATTATGTAACCCAAATACTTGAAGGCGGCGAAGAATCACCACCATCAAATATTTATTGTTCCGAGCCTCTCTCCCCCCCTGCCCCTTATCTTATTAAAGCAGAAGCCGGTGTTGAAAAAGTTACTTTAACATGGGATCCTGTATTATTTGAAAACCCGGGTGGTGAACATTTTGAATTTCAGGGAGGCGACACTAACAATAATTATTGGATCATTTTCATTTGTGGAGCTTACCTTGACGGCGTAAGTTTAAGGCCAAATGATGAAATTGCCATTTTCGATAATGATTCGCTTGTCGGAGTTTATCATTTGCAGCAAGTTTGCACGCCCGATAATATGTTCGAAAATGATTTATATGCTTTTAGCGTACTTTATGGAGGCGAAACAGGTTATACTTCCGGTGATAGCCTGAAATTCAAATGTTGGAAAAACGGAAGTGAAACCGGAATTGAATCTATTGATTTTGAATATACATTTTTTGATCCTTTTGGAGATGCGTGGATGGGAGAAGTTTTCCCAGATGGTGCAGGGAAATATAGTTGTATAGAATTGAATTTTACATCCTATTATTTTAATGTTTATTTCGATGACGGAACTCTCGTAGCGGAAAATTTAACCGAAATGGAATATGTTGATTCAAATTTGATCCCTCTATGGGAATATTGTTATAATATTACTCAAATTTTTCCTGACCAAAGCGAATCCATTCCATCAAATACAAAGTGTGCTACCCCAATGATGCAACCTCATTTTGAATTTTACGGAGGTTATTTCATTGATTTTATATGGACAATGTATATTTCATCAATCACTTTAAATGGTGTTGACCTTGAACCCGGTGATGCAATTGCAATTACAAATAACGACACCATAGTCGGAGTTTTTAACCTGGAGCAGGTTTGCACTCCTGAAAATATATTTGAAAATGATTTTATTATTTGGAAAACAATTTTTCTGAAAGATTTTACTATGGTTCCCGGCTATACAATCGGAAACAAATATTATTTGAAATGCTGGGATGAAGATGAGCAAACTGAAGCTTCATGCTTTGAGGTAGTTTTTAGCAATCCTTATGGCGATGCTTTTTGCGGAGATGTTTTCCCCGATGGCGATGCACAATACAGCCTTGTTGAATTACATTTTCAAACGCCTTCCACTCAATTTGTTCAACTAAACACCGGGTACCAAATTTCATCCTCTAATATCTCGCCAAGCAATGAAAACATGCTTTCGGTTCTAAGTAATAATTTGAACGGAAATCTTAGTTTTGTTAAAGATGTATCAAATTATTCGGTCCAAAAAGTAGGCCCGTTTTGGGTAAATAATATTGGGGAATGGGTTAGTTCCGACTCATATCTTTTCAAAATGTTTTATGAAGACCACATTAATATTGTAGGATGTGAAATTTGTAACGACACTCCGATTCCATTAAATGCCGGATATCAGTTATGCAGTTATTACCCAAAAGATGTTTTAATTTCATATGAAGCATTTTCAAGCATATTTTCTGATTCATTGGATTTTATCAGGAATTCCGAAGGAAAAGAGATAAGAAAAATTGGGAAGGATTGGGCACCCGGATTCGTTGCTTGTTCACCCGGTGAAGGTTTTTTGATAAGCATGTTTGAACCCGATACTTTAGTTTATCCGGAAACAAGTGAAAGATTATTATCTCAAAACAAATCACCCCAAACTATTCATTTCAGCAATGTTCAAGGCAATGCACTTGAGCCTGTCTGGACCATTTATTTTGAAAAACCCGAAAACGTTGAAATTGGTGATGAAGTTGCCTTGTTTGATGGTGAGAAGCTTGTCGGTTCGTTAATGATAAATTCAAATATAGAACTTAGTAACGACCTTACGGTTTGGAGTACATTAGATTCAGGTATAGGTTATGAAGCGGGAAATCCTCTAACTTTTAAATTTTGGGATATCAGCGAAGCCAAGGAATCAATTATTGATGTTGTTTTTGCAAATCCCTATGGTGATGCCTATATAAACGATTTTTTTCCTGAAACCGACGGTGAATACAGCATTGCGGAATTTGATTATGTTGGAATTAATGAAGATATTAATTTTACAGGCAATTTTCTTGGAAATAATTATCCTAATCCGTTTAAAAAAACCACAAGAATTGACTTTGGCTTGAAAAATCCCGGACATGTCAGCTTTTCATTATTAAATACTTTCGGAGAAGTTATTTCAGTTTTAATTGACAGGAATTGTGAA
>CAZBSL010000287.1:0-3569 GCA_964494265.1 uncultured Bacteroidales bacterium | reverse complement strand
ATTTCATTTTGATAAAGTTGATTATATTCCTGATCAAAAAAGGAATATTCGAATGGAATATCAGGAGAATATTTATTCCATAAATTGCTCAATTGATCTATCATTATCTTGTAATCACCTGGCGTTACTCTGACTGAAATGTTTCGCGGACTCACTCCAAAAGAGGAATTCATATGAATAAAACCCATTGGATGAACTTTTTGGTGCTTTGATTCGTAATGAATATCTTTAACAACACCAATAATATTAAAATAAATAGGAGGGTCACCCCATGTGTTTAGCTTTTTTCCTATTGCATCGTCATAGGCAAGCAGTTTTAAAGCCTCTTCGTTAATAATAATTGAAGCCGTATCTGTAGTGAATTCTTTTGAAAAGAAACGCCCTTCTTTAATCTCAAACTTCATTACGTCAATAAAATCTTCATCGCATGCTGAAAGATTTAGGGTATATCCTCCTTCAAAATCCTCAGCACCAAAACCAAGATTAATAAATCTTTCTCCTGGCAATCGAAATGAATATGAGGCGCTTTTTACGAACGCAAGTTTCTTAAGATCATTTTTAAACGCTTGTTGACTGTTTTCTATAGCTGATGGGTTTCTTATTACAAGCACTCTTTCTGTGTCAAAACCCAAATTCTCTTTTTGTAATAATTGCAATTGATTATAAATCACAAAGGTTCCTATTATCAAAATAATAGAAGCAGAAAATTGAAAAGTAACGAGTATATTTCTTAACCATGGTGATTTACTCCCTTTTTGAGCTTGATTTTTCAAGGCGAAAACAGGCTTGAATGACGACATAACTAATGCCGGATAAAAACCCGAAAGAAATCCGATAAATAATCCAAGAATTATTAGAGAAGGAATAGTATAAAAATTATCAAAATAATGAATCGATATTTTAATTCCTTCATAATCACTCAGGAATGCTAAAATTAATTCTACAAAAAACAATGCAACAATAAGGGAAACAAAACTGCTAACTAAGGATTCACTTAAAAATTGCTTTATAAGTTCATTTCTATTAACTCCAAATGTTTTTTTCACTCCGACTTCTTTCGACCGTTTTGCGGCAGTTGCCGTTGCAAGATTGATGAAATTTATACAGGCAATTAAAAGAATAAAAATTGAAATTATTAGGAAAATGTAAACATATTCCTTTCTTCCATTTGCTTCAAATTCGCCTCTAAGGTTAGAGTTGAGATGAATTGAAAGAAGTGGCTGAAGATAATATTCCCACTTGCTTCCATTCTCCGCTAATTTATCATAATTACCTTCAAAAAGATATTTATTCGTGAAATCAGGTAATTTTTCTTCTAAACCTTTATAGTTATAGTTTTCGTTTAATAAAAAATAATTCCTGAAATTATTTGCAAACCATGCAGGATTATTATAATAGCCGTCAAAACTTGTTAAGGCAAGTGCAATGTTAAAATGAAAATGTGAATTTTCGGGGATATCCTCAATCACAGCGATAACTTTAAAATTTGTAGTATCATTTCTGATAATTTTATTTATCGGGTCTTCTTTTCCGAAATATTTTTTGGCCGTACTTTTAGTAATTACAGCAGTATATGGTTCATACAATAATTTTGAATCCATTCCTTCGATTACAGGGAAAGTAAAAATCTCAAAAAATGTTGAATCAACAACGAAAACATTATTCTCGATAAAGACATTATCATCATATTTGAAATTTTGTTCATCGAAGGTTGAAATTCGCGTAATTTTTTCTATTTCAGGAAATTCATCATATAGGGCCCCGGGTAGGACAGCCGGAGTGTAAGTTTGATATATTGCCGTATTTCCCGAAAGTGCGTCAACAGCAAAACGATAGATTCTATCGGAGTTTTTATTATATTTATCGTAACTTAACTCATTAATTACATATAATATACCGATAATACTAACAGCTATCCCGATTGATAAACCGAGAATATTAATAAACGAAAATCCTTTGTTTCGGATTAAAAACCTAAAAGTTGTTTTCAAGATATTTTTGAGCATAGCAAAACATTTTGTATTCATTAAATATTGACGGATAAAATTTCTATTTGTTACACAAAAATCTCTTTGATATATATGGTGAAATATTTTGAGTGAGATATGGGGAAAAATTAAAATTATCGTTAGAATAATGAATTAACGAGTTATAGTGCTTTACCGACAACCGAAAGCTATCAAATAATTTTTTATTTACCATTATCTTTTTTTCTTTTACCGAAGACTTATTTGTAATAGTGCAATTAAATTTTTTTTACATAATTTAGTAATGAAAAAAAACCAAAAAACATGAAAAAAATTTACGCATTAATTTTTATTTTCATATTTTCATTATCAGGCATTTATTCACAATCCGGGGGCATCAGAATTTACGGAAAAATCACCGATTCAAATACGGAATCAATAATTAAAAACGTAAATATAAGAATTAAAGGAACAAACATTGGGAGTATTTCACATAAAAACGGCCTTTATTCTATAAATGTTAGTGATGTTCCGGCTACTATAATTTTTTCACATGTCGGGTATGAAAAATATTATCTTAAGATAAACCATCAACTTTCTCAAAAACATAACATTCAGTTAAAACCCTTAGTGGTTGAACTTGAGGAATTCTCTGTTTCAAGCGAAATTGTAAAAAACATATTAAAAAACAAACCACTTCATATCAGCGATTACGAATTTTATGAAAACAATATTTTGGTTTTGGCTTATAAAGATCGAAAGCTTTCAAAAGCTAAAATTATATTAGTCGATCATTATGGCGATACAATTGCCGGCTTAAGCGTCAGAAAGCCTGAAAAATTCTATAAAGATTGCTTTGATAATGTACATTTGATTTGTAAAGATACTGTCTGGCAGATTTATTTTGACTCTAAAAAACTACAACTTCTTTATCCGGTGAATCCTAAAAAATTTGAATTGACAATGGAAAACTGTGTAGAGGAATCGGGTGATAACGTTTACTTTATGGATTATGCTTATCACAACCAGGTTTTGAAATATTATTTTTATAATCGTAAAACAGACGAAGCAAAAATTCTTAGGGTGATTGGAGATGAGAGAGCAATTGAAATGGTTGATGATTTTGAAGGATATATTCAAAGCCTTATAAGTCTTGGTGTTAATAGTATAGGTGCAAGTATTCGCTTTGATGAAATGTGCATGATTGATCCGATTTTTGTCCCTTTAAGAAAAGTTAGAGATACTATATGTATTTTCAATTATGTTAATTCTGTCATGGAATTTTTTGACTATGAGGGTGAACTTATTTATGAAACCCCTGTAGATTTTCATAATGATAAATACTGGGTTGAAGACATTTTCATTGATGAAGTTTCTAATAAAGTTTATACTTATTTTAAAAGAAATGGAATTTCATATTTACATGAAATTAATTTGAAAAATGGTGGCCTTGGAAAGGAAATAAAAATTCCTGACTTTCCATTTGTATCAAAAATCCAAATAAATAATGATAAAGTTTATTTTCTTTATTCGGAGAAATCAAATATTTATCAAAAATACAATGGATACAGAAAAATATATAAAATGCAGCTTTAGGAAATA
>CAZBSL010000286.1:0-3573 GCA_964494265.1 uncultured Bacteroidales bacterium | reverse complement strand
GAGGTCTTTGGCCAAATCTTTGATTGAAAAATCTTCTCCGAAAACAATCACTTCATCACCTTCTTTTACTTTTATGTCAGTAATATTTATCATGCACATATCCATACAAATATTTCCAATAATGGGTGCAAATTTTCCTTTTACAAGCAATTTGCCCCTGCCGTTTCCTAAATTCCTGTTCAATCCGTCGGCATACCCAATCGGGATGATACCTATTTTCATATCTTTTTCAGCAAGAAATCCACGATCATAACCAATTGTATCCTTTGCTTTTATGTTTTTAATTTGAGTAATATTTGATTTTAGCGTACTCACATTTTCGAGTTGTTTCTGTTCCGACTCATTTGCCCCGACTCCATATAATCCTATCCCAAGTCTAACCATATCGAACTGTGAGTCAGGAAATCGTGATATTCCTGCAGAATTCAAAATGTGAAGAAATATGTTATGATCGCAATTTTCTTTAATAATATTACTCATCTCAACAAAACGTTTAATTTGTTCATTCGTAAAATTATCATGATCGGGGTTTTCACTACCTGCAAAATGTGAAAACACTGATTGTACATAAATATAAGGATTTACATCCAGCCTTTTTAATAAAACATCTATTTCTTTTCTTTCAAAACCAAGACGATGCATCCCGGTATCAAGTTTGATATGAATTTTAATGGGTTTATTTTTCGGAATATTATTATTATTTATCGATTTTTCTAACAAATTTAGAATACGAAAACTATAAATCTCAGGTTCGAGGCTATGTTTGATAATTGCGTCAAAACTTTCTTCTTCGGGACTCATTACCATAATTGGTGTTGTAATGCCTGCTTTTCTAAGCTCAACACCCTCATCAACATAAGCAACAGCCAAGTAGTCGATATGATGAAACTGTAAAACATTGGCAATTTCATAACTTCCGCTTCCATAAGAAAAAGCTTTTACCATTGCCATAATTTTTGTTGAGGGCTTAAGTTTTGAGCGATAATAATTCAGATTATGAACAAGAGCATTAAGATTTATTTCGAGAATTGTATCATGAGTTTTTTGTTGAAGAGCTTTGCTAATTTGTTCAAATTCAAAAATCCTCGCTCCTTTTAATAAAATACACTCATTATTAAATGTAGAAAAAGAAAAACGTTTCAAAAAGTCATCAGTACTTTCATAGAAATATTTTTCGATTTTAAATTTATCTGCCTGCCGAGAAATAGATGGCCCAACTCCTATTAAACGTTCAATTCCCTTTTTTTCCAATAATTCGGCAATTTCAGAATAAAGATCAATTTCGTTTCTTCCGCTTTGTAGAATATCGGAAAGAATAATGGTTTTTTTACGATGTTGGTTTTGCTGATTAAGAAAATCAAGTGCTATCTTTAAGGAATTTACATCCGAATTATAACTATCATTAATTATTGAACAATTATAAATTCCCTCCTTCAACTCCAAACGCATTGCAATAGGGCTAAGCTTTAACATCCTCTGTGCAATGACATCGTTTTTATAGTTAAGAAAAAGCAATGTAGCCCAACAATGAATTGCATTTTCTATTGAAGCATCATCCGTAAAAGGAATTTTTATACCAATCTTACTTTCCTTATAAACACCTTCAATAACTGTAAAATTTCTATCAGTTTTTGTAATCGGTTTTATTTTCAGGTTGGCATCGGTTTTCCGGCTCCACGTAAATGGATTAACTGTTCTAAGAATTTCCGATTTAATAATTACTTCTTGTATTTCACTATAATCAGGGCAGTAAATCAAAGTTTCAACCTTGGTAAAGAGTTTTAATTTTTCGCCTACTTTTTGAGTCGTTTCAATGAAATTCATATTATGAGCCTGTCCGATATTCGTAAAAATTCCAATAGTGGGTTTTATAATTTTTTGCAAATTATCCATTTCATCTTGCTCCGATATTCCGGCTTCAAAGATTGCAAGATCATTTTTTGAATTCATCTGCCAAACCGACAATGGAACTCCAACTTGTGAATTATAACTCTTCGGGCTACGGATGATTTTCCAATCGCTACTCATCAATTGAAATAGCCATTCTTTAACTATTGTTTTTCCGTTACTTCCTGTAATTCCAATTACAGGGATATCAAATTTTTGACGATGAGCAGCACATAGGTTTTGTAGTGCAATGAGTGTATTATCAACTAATATCACATTAGCATCATCAAAAATTGAATAATCAATCTCTTGATTTGAAACAATAAAATTCCTTATTCCTTTATAATAAAGCCTGTCGAGATAATTATGGCCATCGTTTCGTTTTCCGTGGATTGCAAAAAACAAGCAATTTTCCGAAGAAATAAGTTTACGGCTATCAATCAGAATATCTTTAATAGAAATATTTTCGGTTTTCTTAAATAAAATCTTTCCATTAATAATTTTATTTATTTCATTGATTGAAAAGAATGATTGTTCGGTCATAAGAGCTAATCAGCTTTTTTATTCCTCCGGAATCAAAATTTGATCTGTTTCTTCGATTTTAGATTTCAAGGGATTTTCGTTTAGTTCGGCATTTAATTTACGGGTTCTGTAAATATCTAAGGCAAGATAAATTGCTTGTCGAAATGAATCGGGTGAAGCAATATTTTTTCCGGCAATTTCGTATGCAGTACCATGAGCAGGTGAGGTTCTTACAATTGGAAGGCCTGCCGTAAAATTAACTCCCTGTGAACTTGCTATTGTTTTAAAAGGTATCAATCCTTGATCGTGATACATTGCAAGAATTCCATCGAAATGAGAATAAGTGGATGAACCAAAAAAACCATCCGCTGAAAAAGGGCCATTAATCATGTATCCGTTTTCTTTTGCTTTTTCTATTGTAGGAATTATTATGTCGTGTTCTTCCGTACCGATGAGGCCATAATCACTTGAATGCGGATTCAATCCGAGAATTGCAATATTTGGTTTCCTTATTCCGAAATCATTTATTAAAGAATTGTTTAGAATTTCTATCTTGTTTAGAATTAATTCTGAAGAAATTGCCGAGGGTACATCTTTAAGCGGAATATGTCCGGTAACGACTCCAATTCTTAATGTTTCCGTAACCATCAACATAAGATAATCTTTGCAGTTGAAATTTTTGGCAAAATATTCAGTATGCCCGGGAAAAGAAAATTCAGAGGAGTTAATGTTTTTTTTATTTATAGGTGCGGTAACAATAACATCTATTTTTCCAGCATTCAAATCTTTAACAGCTTCTTTAAGAGCTAAATATGATAATTTCCCTGCTATATTGGTTGATTTTCCAATATTTATTTTAACTTCATTTTCATAGCAATTAATAATATTTGGTCGCTTTGGACTTGCCAATTCCGCATTCTTTATCAAATTGAAGCTAAAATCGTTAATGTTAAGATTTTTTCTATGATAAGAAGCTATTTTTGATGAGCCGTAAACAATAGGCGTAAACAGTTCCATAATTCTGTTATCTCGCAATGCTTTGATAATTACTTCATAACTTATTCCATTTATATCGCCATGAGTAATTCCAACTCTGATAAGTTTTTCTTTTTTTTCTTTCTCCGGAATTTTAATCATTTTCCTTTAATTTTTTTTGCAAATATA
>CAZBSL010000285.1:1486-3598 GCA_964494265.1 uncultured Bacteroidales bacterium | reverse complement strand
TTTTTTTATATAAAGGATCCATCGACTGAAAAGCACTAACAAGTTGATCATCTGAAAGTAAATCTAATTGGGTCAACAGAGGTTTTTCAGTATTAATTCCTTTTATATTATCTTTATTTTTTTCCATCCATATTACCAAATTGTTAATTATTTTCAGGCTGCCTTTGGAATGTTTTCCTCTTGAACCTAAGCTTCTCATATAAACTGAACTGAATCCCATTGTAAAAAATGGATCGTCTGAAAAAATGATCTCAGACAGTTTTGCACGATATTCAAAATTTTTACATGTCGGTTCAAATATTAACCTGTATTTTCTGTCGATTATATGCCGGCCTTCATGTCCAAAAATACTTGCATTTATTTGATAATTTTGAAAATTTGTAATAAATGCCATTCTCAGTTGGCTTCCCTTGAATCCCTTTTTTATTAGAGAATTTTTTAATCTGATACATGAATTGTAACGTATTCGATTTACTAATCCCGGTAAATATGCAACAGGATTATTTTTTGCAATTTCTTCATCTTTAAGCGAAAGCTTTTCAATTCTTTTTTCAAAATTATTGCTTAATTGCTTTTGGCTGATCCTATTCCACCAAAATACAGGCTCAGCTGTATAAGCCCTTCTCATTTGAACTATCATTGATTTTTCATTCCATCCTCCCAAATTTCCTGTTTGGCTTCCGCGAAACCATCCATCAAAGGAGTTGGCATACATGAAATCCAAGTTAACAAAATGTACCGAAGTTTCATAACCATATTGTTTTACATTGATATTGTCATCCGAAATTGTATGAGCAAATAAAAACAAGCCTGTTTTGCCCGGATAGACATAATAAGGTTTAACCTCTTTAAATATTGTACCAAATCTGCTGTATAATTCATCCTTGAAATTTGAATTCGAGAATTTTTTTATTTTATTATTCCATGACAATTTATTCCAAAGATTCTTCTTGATTTTTAAGAGGTTTTTATAAAAATCTTTTCTTTTTTGTTTCGTCAGTCCGTTTAAAGCAATACTTCTGTGATAATTCTCGGAGAGCAAATCAGCAGATTTGCAAAAAGAATAATAATTTATGATGTCATTTAAGTTCTCATTGTTTTTATTTTGAGTATTTTTATTGATCAAAGACAATAAGTTAGCATAATTATAGAAACGAGAATTGGCAAGTTGAATTATTAATTCCGAATACATTTGATTAGAAAAATTATCTTCTTCCATACCTAATAAAACTTTTTGAAGATTTTCCTCGACTGGCTGAAGAATTCCTTTGGCTTTTTCATGCTGAGGAATTCTGAAATATCCTTTCCATGCTTCAAAGGCAGCTTTTCCGTTTTTTAACAAAAGTGCAAGCCCTAATTGTATTTCGTTTGCCTCGAGTAAACCGGGTTCATTTCGGTTAATGATAATTATTTTATTTAATGCGTTTTTTATTTTTTTATGATCAAACTGCTTTCCATTTTCAATATTAAAAATGGCCTCTTCAAGATAAATTCCGGCTTCTCTGATTTTAATTAAATTGCTAAGAACATTATTGTCGGAATATTTTAATGCCTTTTTGCATAGATCCAAAGCAGTAGAAAAGTTATTAGCTTCGGTTTCATATTTTGATAAATTGACCAACAGATTTGCTTCATCAATTTTATAATTTATAGATGAATTTATATACTTTCGTGCATCCTCAAGGTTTTGAGCGATGTGCCATGAAAGATAGGCAAGCCTTCTGCCTGCCTTTACTCTATCAGTATCTGTAGCATTAGGATTATTATAAACATCATTATATGATTTCTTTGCTTCCTGATATGAACAATTATAATAAAAATTATCGGCATCCTTTATTTTTGTTTGCGAAGAAATGTCCTGGATAGAAAATAAAATACACGTAAAAAATATGATTGTTCTTAGAATTTTACTTTTTTGCTGTTTGATTAGCGACGAATTAACAAATATTGATTCTTTGTTTGCTTTACTTTCATCCGGAATTTTAAATTTTTTCATTTTGTGATTCATAGGTTTTAATATTTATGTTATTTATTTGTGTTATCAATATGACGAAACATATTTTCTTTTTGTTACAATTGATTTTGTGTGATTGGGATTCCAACCCGCGGGGA
>CAZBSL010000285.1:0-1386 GCA_964494265.1 uncultured Bacteroidales bacterium | reverse complement strand
CCATTGCACAGGTTTGCAGGGGTTGGAAACCTTAACTCTAAAAAAGACTGTCCCCGTTAAACCCCATTAGAGGTCAACACCTTCACCGACCCCAAGAAAAATCCCGAACGCGCCAAAACCTGGACCCAAGACAGTTCCAGTAAGACGACATAAACGGACACCACCAAATGATTAATTGAATTAATGCCTTCGCTTCACATCCATACACATTTTCAAGTTACACCAGCCTATCCGCTGACCAAAAATTTAAAAATAGCTTTTTTGTAGTATGCCAACGCTTTTTGTCGACCCTAAAAACTAATTTTTTCGAAACAGTAGTGCTGTTAAAAAATATATTAGAATTGCTAAGGTAAAATACTATTTTTGCCAAAATTTAATTTATACGTTTCCATATTGATTCATGTGAAACATAGCAAAAAATAACCTAAAATGAAAAAAAGTAAATCCTTTTCTGCACTATTATTATTTGTATTGATATTTTCGTTTGGATGTCAAGAAAATAGAAAAATTTTAAACGAACAAAAACCAAACTATGAAAATTCGGAAAATTGGGTTTCAGTTCCGGATAATATTGATAAAGCTGTGGATGTTTTTTATGTCTATCCTACTGTGTTTAGTGGCACTGTAGATTTGAATATGAATATTGAAGAAGAAAAGAATAGAGCAAGAGTTCAGAATGTTACTAAAAAACAAGGTGGGGTTTTTATGGAACAATGCAATTTTTTTGCTCCCTACTACAGGCAAATGTCACTTGACGGGCTAACTATGCCTCAAGACACGGTAGATAAGTATTTTTCAATTGGTTACGCTGATGTAGAAGATGCATTCAATTATTATTTGAAAAATTATAATAACGGACGTCCATTTATTTTAGCAGGCCATAGCCAGGGAACTATGAATTTAATTCATATTATGAAAGAGAAGTTCGATAATCCTGAATTAAATAAAAAACTTGTAGCAGCTTACCTCATAGGGTATTCTGTTACTTCAGATGACCTTGCTCAATGTTCATGGATGAAGATTGCTGAAAAGGACGATGATATTGGGGTTATTATAACTTATAATACTCAATCGGAAGATGCAAGCGATTCTCCGGTATTGTTAGCTGATGCACAATGTGTAAACCCGTTAAATTGGACAAGGTTAAATGAATATGCACCAAAAGAAATGAATCATGGGGCAGCTTTCTTTAACGAAAATGGTGAAATTGACTCACTATTTGTAAACTTTACGGATGCTCGTATTAACGAAATTGGTGCATTAATTGCCACAATACCGGATGTTGATCAATATTCGAATGATGCTTTTCCTCGTGGTGTTTTTCATGTTCAGGATTATTATTTTTTCTATAATAATTTGAAAGAAAATGTGGGAGTTCGCGTAAAT
>CAZBSL010000284.1:0-3679 GCA_964494265.1 uncultured Bacteroidales bacterium | reverse complement strand
ACTACCTCAATTTTGATGTGAATGGGACAGGTTTGTATTGGCAATTTTCACTAGATAAGCATGAAAACATATATTTCAGTTCGGATGATGGATTATTCCGATCCTTGTTTAAAGACGGAGTGTACCTTGAAGAAGAAAATTTATCGAACATTTTCCACCCAGATTACAAAGGTGGTGCACCCTACATTTCACCTGATGGAGATTACATCATCTTCAACTCGATGGTTTTACCAGACTCATTCGGAGGTATGGATCTATATATTGGCTTCAGGAAATCTGATGGCACATGGACAAAACCCATTAATATGGGGCCAACAGTTAACTCTGCAGCTCAAGAACTCCTTGCTTTAGTTTCTCCTGATGGGAGAAATCTTTTTTTACGTACGGCAAGAAATGGCGTAAATGG
Organism: uncultured Bacteroidales bacterium; assembly: GCA_964494265.1. Classification (GTDB taxonomy): domain Bacteria; phylum Bacteroidota; class Bacteroidia; order Bacteroidales; family JAEINX01; genus JAEINX01. Next base: position 3,273 of record CAZBSL010000284.1, on the reverse strand, counting down.
GATTTATTGGATTGATGCTAAAATTATTAAAGAATTAAAACCAAGAAACTAATATAACATGAAAAAAAGCATCAAATCTATTAAAGTATTCAATATAAAAACATTGAGAGTATTTATATTTTCATTCTTGATAATTTTCTTTTTCAGATTTGGATATGCACAACAAGTAAATCAGATTGAATACAACAAAGAAAAAATTATCATGGAGGTCTGCAAAAAGATAGAAACCATATATCCAGATGGTAAACTTGGAAAGAAAGTATCGGACCATATTCTTGAAGAATTCAAGTTAAAAAAATATGAGGGCTTAAAATCTCCAGAAAGTTTTGCCGATAAATTAGCAAGCGATCTGGTAAGGTTTAGCAAAGATGTGCACTTCAACCTAAAATACGACCCCGAATTAGCCGAAAAGATGAGAATAGATGCGGAAAATGTTTCAACTGCTGCAGATAGGTCATGGACAGAAAATCAGGTTAAAAAAAACAGACCCAATAACTATGGATTCAAAGAGCTTAGAATTCTTGAAGGGAATATTGGTTACTTAAAGTTAGACGTGTTTTTTTCACCCAAATATGCAGGAGATATTGCAGTAGCAAGTATGAATTTCTTTTCAAATTGCGATGGTTTAATAATTGACTTACGTAATAATAAAGGTGGCTGGGATGAAATGGGGATGTTTTTGTTAAGTTATTTTATGGATGAAGATGAGTCTCAAACAATGGGAGTTTCTCACTCTACACTAAGTGATATTTACCATACTTCAGTGACTTATAATTACGTTCCTGGACATAAACATTTAGATATACCGGTTTACATATTAGTTTCTAAAAAGTCTGCTTCATCAGCTGAAGGTTTTGCTTACAGGATGAAATATTTAAAGAGGGCAATACTAATTGGAGAAAAAACTGCAGGAGCTGAAACACCAATTGAGCCCATACCGGTTGGCGATTACTTTATTCTGCAAATTCCATGCTATGAAAACATATATTCTTCTATTGAAGGTCCTGGCTGGCAGGGTATAGGAGTAGAACCTGACATTGAGGTTGATGAAGACGCAGCTATATATATTGCACACAAAGAATTTATGAAATCTAAATTAAAGAATTCAGTTAAAGAAAAAGTATTGAATCAATGGATAATTGATGGGATAAACACAAAGCTAATTGCACTTTCTTATGAAGATAAAGACTTAAATAAGTTTACTGGTCAATACGGAAAAAGAAGGATGTATATTAAGGATGAATCTCTTTATTATCAAAATGATGACGGTCCTGAGTTTGAACTAATTCAAATGACAAAAACATTATTCCAGTTTAAGCTTACCAACACAATGCGAATTATGTTCTTTCTTGATGCCAATCAAAATATTGAAGGATTCAGTGTACAGTATTCTGATGGATATAAAACAAAAAAATACACAAAATAATGTAAAGAATATCTTAATGGGCTAATTTAATTCATTGAAGAGTTAATACAAAAAATTTGAAATATAAATATCATGAAAACAAAATCAATTATTGTAATTATTGTGCTTATTACATCCTTCATCAACTGTAATGCACAGCACGAAAAAAAGCAAGCTGATTTCCATGAATTAACAGATACTTACCTTGGACAAAAACCTCCGGGAGGAATCCCTGAGGTTTTTGCGTCAGGAATAGTATCAACGGATGAGTTTGAATTCGCCATCACCTTTTCATACGACTATAACGACATCTTTTTTACCAGAAGGCCAACAAACGATGGGGGTGGAAATAGTATAATGCATTGCTATTTTAGCAATGGAAAATGGTCAAAACCGGCTTTGGCATCATTTGCAAAAGCCAATTATATTGAGCTTGCCCCCTATTGTGCTCCAGATGAACCCAAGGTGTATTTTCATTCTGAACGTGAACATCCGCAAACAGGGAAAAAAATGGTGAATGATGAAAAAATATGGTTCGCTGTAAAAAAACAAAATGAATGGACGGAAGCTTCTTTTTTACCCGGAATTTTGAATACCGGATGGGTAATGGGAATTGCACCTGCTAAAAATGCCATACTTTATTTATGTGGAGAAGTGGATGAATTGGGAGGCGTTTTGCGCTCTGTTCCAGAGGATGGGACTTACAAAAATGTTGAACAAATTCTGGATGGAGTCCATCCATATATTGCTCCCGATGAAAGCTTTATCATTTTTGACAAGATAGGTCAAAACTGGGAAGAAACCTACCTCTGCATTTCGTTTAAAGATAATAATGGAGAGTGGGGAGAAGCCATTAAACTACCTGAAATAATTAATAAAACAAATACAGAATGTTTTGGCAGGATGTCGCCCGACGGAAAATACTTCTTTTTTAACCGTGAAGGTGACATCTATTGGGTTTCGTCAATAATCATTATAAAATTAAAATAATAAAATTATGAAAAAGAAAAACAACTTTTTATTGTATCTGGGAGTAGTATTTATTTTAAGCTACGGCTGGCAATATATTATTTACTTAGATGGCGGTATTGATTCAGGGCTTGTTCCGCTAACTATGCTTTTCCCTGGTCTTATTGCAGTAGCATTTTTAATTATTAATAAAGAAGGATTTCGAAAAATAGGTTGGGGGTTGAAGAAGTGGAAATATATATTTCCCGCAATTTTCATTCCTTTAGGACTCTCCCTATGTCTTGTTTACCTGATTGAGGGCTTAAGCTGGGGTAGCCAACCTGAATTATTTGTTTTTAATAACGGGATGTTAGAGAGCACAAAACTGGGATTGATCCTTGGAAAGACAAATCAATCAATTCCCTTTTTTCTTATAAATATTATCCTATCACACCTTTTATTTATAGCTGGAGGAAGTATTTTAACTTTAGGAGAAGAGTTGGGATGGCGTGGATATTTACAGGAAAAACTTTTAAGAAAGTATGGTCTAATTTGGGGCTTAGTAATATTAGGCGCAGTCTGGGGATATTGGCATTTACCAATAGTTTTAATGGGGTATAACTTTCCGAGCCAGCCAGTTCTTGGAGGTCTGTTACTCATGCCTATTGGCACTATTTTTATTGGGATATTTCTAGCTTGGATTTATTTACGCTCTAAGAGTATTTGGATGCCTGCGCTGGCTCATGCTTCGCTAAATATATTCTCAGGATTCCTTTATGGAATGACGATGAATGTTGATGAATTATCTCGTCAATTAGTTTGGATAGCTGCCTGGGGTATCGTTGCAACTTTTTGCTTGATCAATCTTAATAAAAACAAACCAATACTTTGGCAAAATACTGCATCACCAGACAGTACTA
>CAZBSL010000283.1:1655-3721 GCA_964494265.1 uncultured Bacteroidales bacterium | reverse complement strand
ATATCTGTCCATGTAGCGGTGGTTTCATCCCAGCTTTGCAGATAATCACCGTCAAAGGTATTTGCTGTGGTTACATTGTTGGGAACCGAGATAAAATGCCATACACTTTCACTTACGTAACGTTGTATGCTAACTTCTCCATTATTGGTAACAGTACCGTTAGTAATAAGTGAACCCACACCGCTTGCATCACTTTGAATGCTAAGTGTAGCTCCATTTTCTATAGTTAAGTTATTAGATGAAGCTGTGCTGGTAGAAGAAATTACCGGATCGTTGGCAACATTGGGGATAGTAATATTATAATACATGGTAGGCACATCCTTACCCGACCAGCTCCCTTCTGTGCTCCAGGCCGTGCCTGAGGTTCCTGTCCAGCTTGTTAAAGCGTAGGTAGGATCGGTACCGAACTTAAACTCATAGGCTCCCATGTCAATAGTACCCGAAGCTCCGTTGGTTTTATTCAATTTACGGTCATAACCGCTTCCACGGATGTCGTAGGTTTCTGAATTTGGTGTGTTATCACCAGCATCGGCACAGGGTGAATAACTTGTTAAGAGGAAATCATTCCCTCCGGCATCTGCAAAGTGTGGGTCGGAATCGATGTTGCTGCCACCATCAGTGCCTAAATCTGTATTCCAACTACTGCTGCCGCCGCTGCCTTCTATATCGCAATAGGAAAATGTAGGTGTACTTGAGCTATTATAAACTTCATAACTTGAATTATGCCAAATAATTGTATTTTTAACATTAGGCGTAGCACCCTCAGTATTATACAATCCTTGTCCTCCTGGTCCTGTACTACCAGTAATAATGCAATTTGTTATACTTGGGGAACCGGCTCCTCTATTGTAAATTCCCCCGCCGTAAGTTTCAGAAGAATTACCTGAAAAAATGGAGTTGGTTAAAGTATAAGAAGAATTTCTACTATACAACCCTCCGCCATAATGAACGTAACCGCCGGAAGCTGAATTATCCGTGAAAGTGCTGTTGCTAATGCTTGGGGATGAGCCATAATTACCCATTCCCCCACCAAATATAGCTGTATTATCCGTGAAAGTACAATTGTCTATACTCGTTGAAGAATTACTATAATTATACATCCCCCCGCCATAACCTGAAGTTGAATTACTTAAAAACGTACAGTTACTTATACTTGGGGAAGATTCATAATTATACATACCAGCACCAGAATTATGGGGATTACTACCGTCAGCATTTCCTTTAGTAATTGTGAAGCCATTTAATACGGCTGTGGCATCTAAATTTAATCCTGCTGGATGATAAAAGATGTGATAGCAATTATCAGAGCTATCATCAATAGTACCAATATCGCCACTTAGGATTGTTTCATTCGCACCTCCTGAACCGTAATCTGTTCTTTCAGATGCATCTGTTTCAGTTCCTGCAAAACCTCCGTAGATTGTTACCCCGTTTATCATTCTAAAATGATAGTAGCGGGATGTATTGGTTAGGTCATAAGCAGAACTTGGTTTGTAAGTTCCTTTGGCAACCCATATTTCTTGTCCGGAAGCTACTTCATTTAGGGCACTCTGGAAAGAAGCATAAGCATTTGCCCAGCTGGAACCATCGCCACTTTTGTCATAATCAACATAAATTGGTCCTGAATATGGATCTGTATTATATTTATACTCATAAGCTCCCATGTCAATTGTTCCGGCAGCACCGTCTGCTTTATTCAATTTACGAGAATAATCGCTGCCGCGTATATCGTAATCTTCAGAATTTGCAGTGTTATCTCCAACATCGGCACAAGGTGAAACACCGTAAATTGAGTAGGGATGGTTTGGATTAAAATCACTCCCAACAAATTTTGGATCAGAATCTATGTTATTGCCACCATCTGTACCAAAAGAACTGCCGGCCCATGAGCTACTGCCGCCGCTACCTTCAATATTTGAATTGTAATATTCAATGCTATTACCAGCAGCAAGATAAATATTAGTGGTTGTAGTTCCCCATATTATTGTATTTTTAATAATTGTTGCCGGGTTTGACGATGAATTTGTTACATACAGGGCACTACCATCTGAACCTGAAGAATTATC
>CAZBSL010000283.1:0-1555 GCA_964494265.1 uncultured Bacteroidales bacterium | reverse complement strand
CCTTCATAATGGATTGTGGAACCGTTTGCATTTCCACCGGTTATTGTGAAGCCATCAAGCACAGCACTACTCGTTAAACCGATTCCATCAGGATGATAAAATACATGATATGTATTATCCGAATTGTTACCAACTGTACCAATGTCGCCGCTTAATATTGTTTCATTAGCACCGCCAACACCGTAATCTGTTCTTTCTGAAGGCTGAACCTCTGTTCCTGCAAATCCGCCATAAATTTCAACGCCCTCTATCATTCTAAAATGATAATACCGGGAGGTATTTGTTAAATCATAAGCTGAGCTTGGTTTGTAAGTGCCTTCTGCCACCCAAATATAATCTCCGCTGCTTGCTGCATCCAACGCAGATTGAAATGAGGTAAAAGCATTTGTCCAACTTGAACCATCATTACTACCGGAAGCATCAATATCTACAAAATATCCAGGAAAAAGTTTATCCGTATTATATTTATATTCATAAGCTCCAATATCAATTGTTCCGGAAGTTCCATCATCTTTATCCAGTTTTCTGCCATAATCGCTGCCGCGGATATCGTAAGTTTCTGTGCATGCACTGTTGTCTCCTACATCTGCACAGGGTGAAATACCAAATATTGAATAAGGATGATTTACGTTTAATGTGCTTCCTACAAATAGAGGATCAGCATCGATATTATTACCACCATCAATTGTACTGCCACCGCTTGAGCTATAAATTCCACTTGCAATTCCACCTTCTATATCTGAATAAGATAGTGTTAAATCACTATCATCGTAATTTCTTATCTGTGTCCCAACCCCAGTTGAAATTGTGTTCCCATAAACTATCGAATTGATAATTGTAATATCAGAATTATATGTATTATAAATTCCACCTCCACTTGTTGATGCGTTTTCGGTTACTGTACTATTTACAATTGAAGGGTTAGAGCCTCCTGTACCGTTACTTGGGCCATAGTTATATATTGCCCCTCCTTTTTCGGTGTTACCTCTGTTGCCATAAAACAAGCAATTTGTTATTGTTGGATCAGAATTATAGTTGGTAAATGCACCACCAGCGTCTGTTGCGTAGTTAAGTGTAAAGGTACAATTACTTATAGTTGAATTTGCTCCGTTAGCACCCATGTATGCGCCACCATTATCACTAACTCTATTACCAATGAAGTAGCAATTATTTATTGTTGGTGATTGAGCGGCTTGGTTATACATTGCCCCGCCATCATTATCCGGATTTGAGCCACCATTAGCATTACCCCCTTTAAGTGTAGATCCGTCAAGTATAGCCGTACTTGTGAGACCATAGCCTGAAGGATGGTCAAATATGTGATAACTATTTTCACTGTTTCCGGTAATCGATAAAGTTGCTCCGCTCCCACTTATTACATCATCATCGTTGTAGTCACCACTTAAAATAGTTTCGTTTGTTCCGCCATAACCATAATCTGTCCTCTCGGATGTTGCAGATTCAGTACCGGCAAAACCACCATAAATTGCAACGCCGTCAATCATTTGAAATGAATATCTACGACTATTGTCTGTCGTACCATCTGTTTCCTCTG
>CAZBSL010000282.1:0-3753 GCA_964494265.1 uncultured Bacteroidales bacterium | reverse complement strand
TAAAAGATTTTGGATCTAAATTTTGTTTTTTAAATTCTTGTCCCGATGTAAAACCAGTGGTCAAATCTTTTTCAATAATGGAGATGTAAGAGTTTGGATAGTTTTCGGCTATTTTAAGTAATAGTTCGGTGTCAAAGAATTCCGATTCAAAACTCTTAATTTCCCTCAGCTTCTCTATTTCAGCTATCAATTCATTTTTTGATAAATTTTCAAGATCTTTCATAAAGTATTAATTTTCTTTACCCGATTTCAGACTGTCTAATTCTTCTCTCAATTCCTTTATCCGAAATTCTCTATCAATAAATAATTGATTAAAATTCTCCAATTCTTTATTTTTATCTTCCAGATTTTTCGTGCGTTCTCTTACTAAATCTTCTAAGTTTTCACGATGTTTTTTCAACTCATCTTCTGCGAGTTTACGTTTTGTTATATCTTCAACACTTGACATAATGAAGCTTTCATTATCTCTCTCAAACAATTGACATCTAATAATAACAGGAACTAAATGACCTTCCTTATGTGTAAATTCCGTTTCATAAATACTTAATTTGTCATTCTTTTCTAGACTATTTATTATTTGGTTTTCTTTTTGAACATATTTTTTAGGTGTTATTTCCCATTTATTAAGTTTTAAGGTTTCTTCGACACTTCTGCCTAAAATATTTGCATATGCGGGATTAATATCTACAATTATATTATCAATCCTACTTAAAACCAATCCTATTGGTGATGAATTATATAATAATCGATTATAATCTTCACTTTTTTGTAATTCGATTTTTTGACTTTCCTTTTCTTCATAAATCTTTTCAAATTTTTGACGATAGGTAAGGGTATAAAAAATATCTTCAAAGTCTTTAGTGGCAGTATCTTTCATAACAAATCCTTTATCCAGGTAAGCTAGATAAATTGAGAATATTGCAGCATAAATCATGCTTGAAGAGAGTTTTGAAATCAAACCTGAAACTAGTATATCAGTAAATTGTTCTGTACCTAAAAATGCTCCAATAGAAAATAATAATGAGTCTAAAGTAATAACAATTGTCATTGAGATAAATATTCTCATAAACAAATGCTTTACGAATTTTGATATAGTTTCATAAATAAAAATTATTACAAAAGCATCAATAAATAGCACAATTGTTCCTACAAAAAGAACCCGAGAGTTTATTTGGAAAAATTCTTTTGGTAGATTGTAAATATTATTAACTGATTCACCATCAATAGCCCAACTAAAAACAACTTGTAGGAATGCCAGAACTAAATTCGCAGCAAGAAGTGCATATATAACCTTTCGAGCTTCAAGAGCATCTTCGCGAATGTAGATTAATAGTATTGCAAATAAACTCCCTGTAAACATTACCATTGAACCTGGAGAAACCATTATTCCCGGGTAAACTTCTATATATAGCGATGTTGCAAGAAACACTTGCATATACTGAAATACACCCAATGCTGTGAAAAGTAGTCCAAGACCAAAAATTGTTCTAATCCTAAATAGAAATAACAACAATGCAGCAACAAGTAAGCATTGAAGTAAAAGAATTATTATTTGATTAATAGCAAATAAGCCCATATTTTATTTCATTAAAATGTCTAATAATTTATTTAATTATAAATTGAAAACCCTGGACATAAATATCGTGCAATTCATCTAAATTACGAGGGACTGATTCCTTAATCTGGTTATTTGAAATCAGGGAAACAGTACTTGGTGTTTGTCGATAATCATTTGAAATTAGTGAGGAAGTTCCAATTATTTTTACATTCGAAAATTCTTTGAAAATCAAATTGAGTAGTGAATTGGTGTTGATAACTTCCTTTGCTTTTGTATTATCAGCAAAAGCCGTTTGAATAATTAGTAATATAATTATAATAAAAATTGGGCTTTTATAATATTTTATTATATGCATAAAAATTCGCCTATTTACATCAATCTGTAAAAATAAAAAAAAAAATTAAATTATCCAAATTTGATGCAATTAATGGCTAAAATTTATTTTGAGATGATAGAAAATATTAATACACATATCTAAGTCAATATTCTTGCAGGATATTTGCAAAAAGATTTATATCTTTATGTCATAAAAGAATTCTAATCCTGAAAGGATTGAACATGAATAGCCCAATACGGAGTGTAGGGTACAGGCAATAATTATTAAAAAACCCTGAAAGGGTTTAACAGCAAAGCTTTATCATGAGTACATATACACAAATTCTCTATCAGATAGTTTTTACAACAAAAAATAATGAAAAGACTATGATAGAATCCGGTCAAGAAAACTTTATAGATTTATATGGGGAATCTTAAAAAATAAAAAATGTCATTTATATAGAATTGAAGGAGTAAATGATCATTTGCATATCATAACACATTTACATCCAACAGTAGCTGTTGCACCTTTAGTAAAAGATATTAAACTTGCTTCATCCGGTTTTATAAAATCTGAGAACATTTATCCTAATTTCAAATATTGGCAAGATGGATATGGAGCATTTACTTATTCAATCTCGGCGAAGGATAACTTAATTGAGTATGTAAAAAACCAGAAAGATCATCACAAAAAAGTAAGTTTCCGTGAAGAATATATCAATTTGTTAAACGAACATGGGATAGAATTTGATGAGAAATATTTATTTTGATTTATTAAACCCCATTGGGGTTTTTGATATGGATTTCATCTTTTTAACCATAGGTTTTACCTGTGGCTATTCACCTTTAACCATTTCGTGGTTTGATCTTCTATGATATATTATTCAATTCTAAAAGGGTTCAGTAATTAAATATACACTCCTTTTTGATATAAAAAGCAAATGCATTGAATAGACAAAAATTTGCTCAAGCACATCAAAATATTATTTAGCCTTATTTTTTAATAATTTTTTATCCTGTAATTCGTATTTATATCAAAATAATTATATTATTAATTCCCTCAATTATTGTACCTTAGAATTAGAAATTAATCGGACACTCTGATGCGAGGAATATTGTTTCTACAAATATTTTCTTATCATTTGCTTCAATTCATTAGCATTTATGGGTTTCGGCAAATAATCATCGCAGCCGGCAGCAATTGCTTTTTCCTTGTCGCCTTCTAAAGCATAAGCCGTTTGTGCAATTATAATTACGTCTTTGTTAAACTTTCGTATCTGCCTCGTGGCTTCATGGCCATCCATTTCGGGCATCAGAATATCCATCAGTACCAAATCAATATCAGGATTATTCAGGCAAGCTTCCACGGCTTCTGTTCCTGTTCTTACACTAATAATTTCGTTTCCTAATTTACTGACAGTAATCAAAAGGAGTTCTTCTGATGTTTCATCATCTTCGACAATTAATATTTTCAACTTTTTGATTGGGCTTACTTCAACAGGAGGCAGAATTTCATTTTCAGATCTATTTTCTTTTATTGTTTCGCTTTCGTATGGAAGGGTAAAATAAAAAGTGCTTCCTTTTCCTTCTTCGCTTTCTACCCAAATTTTTCCGCCAAGCATTTCAATGTATGCTTTGGAAATAGACAAACCTAATCCGGATCCCTGAAAAGCACGTGAGTCGGCTATATCGGCTTGAATAAAACGCTCAAATATGGCTTGCTGCCGATCTTTTGGAATGCCGATACCCGTGTCTTTCACATAAAACTCCACTTTGACACTTCGGCCTTGCTCAGTAACCACAGGCTCAGCGTCCTTTTTAAGAATATAGCCAAATTCTATAGAACCTTTTTCAGTGTATTTGATGGCATTTTTAACAAG
>CAZBSL010000281.1:0-3816 GCA_964494265.1 uncultured Bacteroidales bacterium | reverse complement strand
CCTTTTGTAATATTTATAATGCTATATTCACCATCGGCTTCAGGAAAAGTCTTTTTTGCGTATGATCGATGAAAATTTCGGTCAATTAAATAGCCGGCAGTCATTTCAGTTTGGTTTTGCGAATCCCAGACTTTTATTAAAATCGGATTATCAACTTTGTATCCGGCTCCGTTTGCCAATGTATTGAAAATAGGAATAGAATTATCAAGAACATTTTCAGAAGAAATAACACTTGCACCGACAATTTTTTCTTCATCGAATACTGCTACTTCATCCCCAATATTTAATCCCGAAACATATAAAGTATAAATTGGGTCGGCAGCATTTCCTCCATTAAAAATAAAATGAGAGCATTTATTCTTTACGATTTGTGATTTTTTGCCGTTTTCAGGATAAATCAGATTATCATTATTGAACATTTTTATCAGATAGCCTTCGCAGGGATTCATGTTTCCGATGCTATTGATCCAGTTTGGCCCAATTTTTCTGAGAGTTTCTCCACTCGAATTTCTTACAAAATCCAAATTATCGCCTAAAACACTTTCAAGTGCCTCAAGTGCATCCATAGAATTTTCAGGAAGATAACTAATAAATTGATAACCTTCTAATAATTCTATCGGGCTTTGGGGCGAAACAACATCACCTTCGACAATCAGTTCATCAGCAAGATTCATTTTAAATAAATATCCTTCGGTTGGAATCCAGTCGCCAATGCCGTTTATCCAGTTTGGCCCGATTTTTCGTAAAACTTCTCCGTTAGAATTTCTAACAAAATCTAAATTATTGTTTAAATTATTTGTAAGAATATTCAACATATCAGGGTTGTTTTCAGAAATATGGGACGATACAAAACTATATCCCAAACCAAGCGGAATTGTTTGTGAATTTGATCCCCCGATACAGTTAATAACTGCATCCCAACCGGAAAATGTTTCTGAATAATCGGAATGAAATACAAATGTCAATGCACCGGATATATCAGTAGAAGTTATTGTTCCCGGAGAATCAGTTCCACAAAAAGTTCCTATTAAGGTGGCACTTGAAGTTTGTCCATCGTAAATTTCTAAATAATCATAATTACATGAAGATTGATACTCAACATCGAAGGAGAGAAATTCAATTTCAATTTTCGCACCTGAATTAGCAGGCTCAAAAGTCATTGTAAAATCTTCATCATTTTGATAATTGCTGTCGCTTCCACCTGTATCAAAAAATAATCCCGAGCAAGTTGTTATAGTTTGATTACTCATTAAATATTCTTCATTCACCGAGATATAATCTTGTTTTATCATGGAATTATTGTCGCCTCCTGAATTTGTAACTGTGAGACTTACATCAAAAACACCTGTAGAATTATAAATCATCTCAGGATTTTGTAGAATAGAAGTTTCAGGCGTGCCTCCTTCAAATGTCCATTCCCATGAAACAGGATTCCCGTAAGAAAGATCTGTAAATTCAACAACACTTCCGGCAGAAACTGCTGTGGTTGAGGATTCAAAGTCAGCAATCAGATCGCCGGCACTTAATTCCACATTTACAATTGTTGTATTTTTATTTGTAACAATGACATTTTCAATTATTGTAGGATAATGTCCTTGTGCTGTATATTTTAGATCGTAGGTTCCGGCATAAACAGGCCTGTTATAATAACCTGTTTCGGCAACGGAAAACATTTCTGAATTATCTATTTCGTGATCAATTATTTGTATTTCTGCTTCTAAAGGATCGCCGGTTTGGGCATCAGTAATCGTTCCGGCAATTCCAAATAAAGATTGTTCCATATAATTTAAAAATGATTTGTAATTATATTCCCAAAGTGCAGGAAGTTGGTTGGCAGGTAAGAGTTTTATTTCAGAAATCTCCAGAGTAAACTCGCGACAATTATGAAAATAATTCATATAATCCTGACGGCCACCGCTAATTGAATACCATTGATAACCATTTGTTATTCCATTTTCATATCCGGTCATATAACCTGCCGGACTATTTATGTGTGCTGTGTCGGCATATTCACGGCAAACATAAATCCACCAATCGTCATCTGCTGCAAGTTTTGCCCAAGTGTCCCAGGGGTAGTTACAAACTTCAGTTCCTCCATGAAGATTGGCTGATAAAACAAAATGATTGTTTTCTGCAAAATTCATAAAATGAACTGTCTCAACTTGCCATTCGTTACCATCAGGATGAGGCCCATCTTCGGGATCAGGATAATTTCTGTTTAAATCAACATAATTGGCATTTGTCCTTGTTGCTCCGTAAACACTGCTGTTTCCGCCGGCATAAGTTCCATCGGGGTTCGCCAAAGGATTGATCCATATTTCCATATTATCTACCATGTTTGTAATCCTTTGGTCATGTCCATAGTTAGAAAGTAAATAATCTATCAAACGTAAAGTCAGCACGTAACCTGTTGTTTCATCGCCATGCATTGTGGCGGTATATAAAAATTGAGGTTCACATTCCCTTTGGCTTATATTATCGGAAATCTTGACCATTAGCAATTCCCTGTCTTCATTTGTATTCCCAATATTTTCAACAACGCATATTTCAGGATAATCAATTGCAAATTGATACATCATCTCAACGTAAGCTTCATAAGTAGGATAATAATCCCAACTTTTTGATTTCCCGATTTCATCAATTCCAAGCATTTTCGGGTTTTTAATTAATTCGCCTGGGTGAGGCAAAATATTATATGGTTTTTCTAATTTCAGAAAACTTTCAAACCCTTTTTTATTTGCATAAGCAAATATTTCAGAACCTTTAATTTCATCAATAGAAATAATTCTCCCGATATTGTTTAATTCGTAAAGAGAAGGTGATTCAAATTTGAAATAGATTTCTCCCTTGCTTTCAAAAATTTTATTAATGTCTTTTGATGATGTTTGGGCAATAATTACGCTGCTTATCATTACAAGAAAAGATAGCATAATGAAATTTCTTATGTTATTCATAATTAATGTTTTGTTGTAAGAAAATTGTTTTTTGTATTTATTATTAATATTTATTTCAATCAGTATTAAGTTATTATAATTTTATTTGAAGACATGATTATTTTCATTTTGGTTGCTTTTCAAAAATAAAAACAATTTTGAATTTTTGCAAAGAAAAATATTAGGGACTAAGCCCCCGTTTTTAAAAACATGGCACATTAAATTCTTTGATTCACAGACTTATTTCACTTGTTGAGGGCTTAGTCCCTTTTTTATTCCCTTTTCCACCTTTTTTATTAATGATTGATAAGTAATGAATTACTTGTGTAAAAAATTCATCTAAATTATTATTTTTATCAATTTTCATCATTAGATCAAAATATTTTGAATTTCGATCATTAAAAAGGCCTGTTTTTAATGAAGCTTTTGATTTTGCCGTGATGTATTTCAATGGAAATATATTTTCAAAATCTGTATTAATTAATAAATCAAATTCTTTATTTATAAAATCTTTTACATATTTATTATCGGGTTTTTTATACCAATTAAGATCATTTTCCGAAAAGAAATCAAAAGACAATTTTGGTAAAAATTTTTCGCTTATTTTTTTATTTTTAATAAATCCCAAAGCTTTAAGTTTTTTATTGTCATTTTTCATTTTTTCGACAAAGTCCGAAACAATATTGTAAGTGTTTTCATTATCAAGTGTATATAAAATTCCTATGATTTTTATTTCCCGATAATTTAAAATTTTTTTGCTTCTTGAAAATTTTTTCAATTCCCGATTAAGGAGATAATTTCCGCTTATTTCTTTTATTTTTCTGATAAAAAACACTTTACAATTTTTTCTGTTTTTGTTAACGACAAAAGTAGTAAAGATAAT
>CAZBSL010000280.1:0-3831 GCA_964494265.1 uncultured Bacteroidales bacterium | reverse complement strand
ATTATTGTGAAATTTCGATTATTTAAGTCCTGCATCTTTCAGAATACTGCTTAAAGTCCCTTTCGGAATATCCTTGCTATGAATGGGAACAACAATTATTTTATTTCCTTTCTTTTTATATATAGCATGACTACCTGTTTGTCTAATAAAAACAAATCCATCATCTTCCAATTTGATTATTAACTCACGTGGTTTCATAAAGTTAATTCTAATGACTTTTTTACAATCTGTTCTTCCATTAAAATTTCCAAGTAAAGATTAACTGCATCTTTTAAATGTTCAAGTGATTCATTTACAGTTTTACCATGTGAATGGCAACCCGGTAATTCAGGGCACCACACATGAAATTCTTTACCATCTTTTTCAATTTCAAAACTCAAATTTTCCATTTTACTTATTCTTTATTTTTTTCACCTTACTAAATGTTTCTACAAAGATACAAATTTTTAAAAAGATACATTTTTTTTCGGGTAACAATACTATTTCATAATATTTTTATACCTTGCAGTAACAATTTATTAGTTTAATCGTCCAAAAATGTGAATAGATAAACCATTACACATGAATCAAAAAAATATATTTTTTAGAATTTTTCTTATTGTTTGCTTTTTTTATTTAAATGGATCAAATGATTCTGTAGCAAGTCAGCCAAGCGATTCCGACATGATTATTTCAGGAAAGGTTTCCGACCATTCAGGCAATCCTCTTGCATTTGTTAACATTTATATTGAGGGAACAACATCAGGTACGACCTCAAATTATGAAGGAAATTTTCAAATTTCTGTTAATTTAGATGTGCAAGCTACCCTTATTTTTCAATACGTTGGCTATAAAATTGTTAAAATAAAAATTGATTTTGATAAAAATCCGTCACCATTGGAAATAACAATGCAAGCCGAACAAATTTTACTTCAGGAATTTGTTGTAACAGCTGATGCTGAAGACCCGGCTTATCCCATTATCCGTGAAGCCATTAAAAACAGAAAATATCATCTTAATAACATAAAGTCTTATTCTACCAAGATGTATATGAAAAGTAATATTACTTTAGATAAAATTCCGGAGAAGTTTTTTCTGATAAAAAAAGAAGATATGCCAGACTCAAGCGATTTGGGCTTATTATATCTAAGCGAATCTGTTAGTGAATATTATTTTCAAATGCCTGATAAGCAAAAAGAAAAAATGATAGCTTCAAAAATCTCGGGTACAAAGTCGGGATACAGTTTTAATCGTGCTGACATTCTTTTAATTAGCTTTTATAAAAACCTCATACCTATTGGTTTTTCCGAAAGGTCTTTTGTTTCGCCCATTGCCGGAAATGCTCTTTTTTATTATAAATTTAAACTCATTGAATCCTTTACTGATAATGATGAATTGATTTATAAAATTGAAGTCATCCCAAAACGAAAATCCGATAATGTTTTTAAAGGATATATTTATATTGTTGATAAAAAATGGAGTATCCATAGTCTTGATCTCTGTATTACAAAAGATTCGCAAATAGAAATGACAGACAGCCTTCTTGTAAGGCAGGTTTTTGTTCCGGTCAACGATTCAATTCGTATGCCACTGTCATTACACCTAATTATGTATTTCAAAGCTTTTGGTTTTAGGGCTTCAACAAATTTTATAGGTTTCTTTACTGATTATAAAGTTAATCGGGATTATCCGGATAAGTTTTTTAGCAATGAAGTTTTTTCGGTTACCGAAGAAAGCACAAAAATGGATTCAATTTATTGGGTAGATAATCGCCAGACCATTCTTACGGGTGAAGAAATAATAAACTATAAAGAGGGTGATTCGATTTTAATTGTGCATGAATCCAAAGAATATCGCGACTCGGCAAATAAGGCTGATAATGTATTCAAACCTCTTCGGCTTCTTTGGGGTGGATATTCTTATTACAATTCATTTTCAAAAATCGGTTACGGCATCAACTCGATATCGGATGCATTTTTATCCTATAACACGGTTGAAGGTTTTAAAATTAATTTTAGGCCATACTTCAGGAAAAGCTTTGAAGACCGCAGATTTTTATCTGTTAGTTCTTTGCTGAAATACAGTTTTACAAATAATAATCTTTATTACGGGATTTCAGGGTATTACAAATTTGATAACTTAAAAAGACGATATGTATATTTAAGAGGAGGAAAAAATAGTTTTCAATATAACAGCCACAATCCGATTTCAGATTTTGCAAATACGGTTTATACCGTTTTTCTTAAAGATAACTTTGCGAAATATTATCAAAAAGAATATCTGAAAGCCGGTTTTGGCAGCGAAATTTTTAATGGATTAAATTTTTCTATATCAACTGAATACTCAAAACGATCTGCTTTGGTGAACCATTCCGATTTTACGATTTTAAATTACCCAGATAAAGAATTCACTTCTAATGACCCGCTTGACAAAACTAATTATAAACCGGCTTTTAAAAGTAATAATGCATTTATTATTAATCTGGGATTAGAGATCAGGTTTGGGCAAAAATATGCAAGCTACCCTGACTATAAACAAGTTTATGGTACAAAATATCCTATAATTAAACTTAATTATAAAAAAGGAATTGCTGCAATTGGAAGTGATGTGGATTTCGATCAATGGCAGATTGGTGTATCTGATAATTTTTCGCTGAATAATCTTGGCGTTTCAAAGCTTATGGTTAATGTTGGTGGGTTTTTTAATACATCAAAAATGTATTTTATGGATTTCAAGCATTTTAACGGAAACCAAACCATATTTTTGCCGCAAAAAAGTTCTCAACTCGAAATTGGTTCAAGCGGTACCTCCTACTCAGAAAGTTCAGGTATTAAATTTCATGCACTCGATTATTATTCAAACAGCACTAACGAAAACTATTTAGCCATAAATTATGAACATCATTTCAATGGTTGGATAATTAATAAATTTCCAATACTTCGGAAATCAAGAATGCAAGTTGTTGGAGGTGTGAACTTTTTATACACTCAAGAAAACAAGGAATATACCGAGATATTTGCGGGACTTGAACATATTTTCAAGATTATAAGAATGGACTTGGTAACAAAATATCAAAAAGGAGGAAAAATTATTCCGGAATTCAGGATTGGAATTGGATTTTAAAGAAAAAAGGCTAATAATATTAATTTAAACAATACTGGTCTATGTCCCCAAAACCTTTAAAAGCTCCACCATAGCAAGAGTATCCAGCTTGCAATATTCCAAAAGGTTTTTCCGTGTTTTGTCAACTAATTGTTGGTCTGCTTCATCTAAAAGTTTTGCAAAAGCCAGGCTTGCATTGCCTCCGTTATTTATTTCCAGATTATCGTAACTAAAGCCCGGAACCAAAGCAGGTAATACTTTTTTAATGGAGTAGGAGCCTTTCATCTCGGGGGTATAATAGAGTTTTAGTTGAAATGGGATCATCAGGTCAACTATTCGGCTAAGCATATTTTGGATTGCAGGTTCATATTTCGGGAATGAGTTTGCTATTTCGTTAAGCCTTGCGGTTTCAAATCCTCTGTTGTAAACAACAATGTCGCCTTGTGTGCCTATCTCATTAATAAGTTGTTCGATCATCGGAATCCTTGGGTCACCTGTTGGTTGGGCAAGGAATTCTCTGTGTTTTAGCTGTCCTCCGGGTTTATCATGTATGTGAAGTGAATATTGAAAAACAATTTGTTGGTATGGTTTGGAATAATCGTACAAAGGAACTGCGGGGTTGAAGGTTTCAAAATCGAGAAAATACAATGGGTATTTCAGTGTGTTTATAAACTCCCTGATAGCCGGTTTGTCGATGATGGTTTCACCGGTTTTATCTGCATGCACCTGAAGCATTTGATTTGTATTTAA
>CAZBSL010000279.1:0-3835 GCA_964494265.1 uncultured Bacteroidales bacterium | reverse complement strand
GAAAAATCGGCCCGGTTTGGGTTAACGGAATAGGAAACCTAAATCCTAATGAAGGATATTTGGTCAGAATGAATGCTACTGATGTTCAAGTTTATCCTGTTACCGATAACAAATTCACCGGCATTTCTAAAATCGAAACCGAATATTTTAATTTTGAAGGCGGAAATGCTGCCGATCCTATTTTTACAATATATGTAGAAGGTTTGGAAATCGGTGATGAAATCGCAGCTTATAGCGAAGGCCTAATGGTTGGTTCTATGAAAATCAATTCTAATAATGTTTTTGAAAACGAATTACCTTTGTTTAGTACATTGAATAATGGACAAGGATATTCAGCGGAAAAATCAATAAATCTTAAAGTTTGGAGTTCCATAAATCAGGAAATCATCCCTATTGAATTTGTAATGGACAATACTTATAGCGAGGCCTATAAAGAAAATATTTATCCCACCGATGATGGATTATTTAGTGTTGTGAAAATTTCTAAAGGATCACTTGAGAATTCAGAAACTCTTTCTATTTTCCCAAATCCCGCTGACGAAAAAATTAACATTATATCCTCAGATGAGATAGAATATATTGTCATTTTTAATTCTTTTGGACAAAAAGTTTATGAAGAAAATGTAAATAAAACCCAGACACAAATTAACACAAGTAATTTTGAGGCTGGTGTTTATATCGTAAGAATAGAAACTTTTAATGGAATTGAAACTCAAAAAGTAAGTATTAAATAAAATTGCAATAATTTGTTTATAAAATTTTATTTATAAATGAATTTTGCTTCAAAAAGAAGACCTGACAACTTTCTATAAGCTGTCAGGTCTTTATTTTTATTTCACCTACAAAAAGCAGAAAATCTTACTGCTCAACTCTCAATTCCTTATTTTCAATTCTCAAATTCCCGAATATTATTCAATAATTTTTAATTTAGAAAGGAATCTTTCAATTTAAATTTTAAAGATTATTACTTTTGCATTTTTGATTTTATAAACTTATTTTAAAAATAATAATTCAAAATGATTACTGATAATTTTATAAACAGACATAATGGTCCTGATGCTAATGAAGTTAGTCAAATGCTCAGGGCAGTCGGAGTTTCATCAATTGATGAATTAATCGACCAAACAATTCCTGAATCAATAAGACTGAAAAAACCTTTAAACCTTTCAAGAGGTATTAACGAATACGAATATTTTAATAAAATAAAGGCAATTGCAGCGAAAAATAAAATTTATAAAACATATATCGGCCTCGGGTACTATAATACGATTATACCGGGTGTAATTCAACGAAACATTTTAGAGAATCCGGGATGGTACACTTCCTACACTCCTTATCAGGCTGAAATTTCACAAGGAAGATTAGAAGCTCTGCTGAATTTTCAGACTATGGTTTCTGACTTAACGGCTATGCCTCTTTCCAATTGTTCTCTACTTGATGAAGGTACTGCTGCTGCCGAAGCAATGATTATGGCTTTTAATGCTCGTCCGAGAAAAGTCGTTAAAGCCGGTGCAAATAAATTTTTCGTTTCAAACGAATTATTCCCACAATCAATCGACATTATTAAAACACGTGCTCTTCCACTTGGCATTGAATTAGTTTTTGGCGATTTTAAAACAATTGAATTTGATAATAAGTTTTTTGGAGCTATTATTCAATATCCCGACGAAAAAGGGGAAATTAATGATTATTCAACTTTCGTTGAAAAAGCACATAACTTTGGAGCTTTAGTTGCAGTTGCCGCTGATATTATGAGTCTTGCATTACTTACGCCTCCTGGTGAATGGGGAGCAGATATTGTTGTTGGTTCAACTCAACGTTTCGGAGTCCCAATGGGTTACGGAGGACCTTCAGCAGCTTTTCTTTCGGCAAACGAAGAATATAAACGCTATATTCCGGGACGAATAATCGGAATTTCGATTGATAAAAAAGGAAATCCTGCTCTAAGAATGGCCCTTCAAACCCGCGAACAACACATCAAACGCGAAAAAGCAACTTCAAATATTTGTACTGCTCAGGCTTTACTCGCAATAATGTCGGGGTTTTATGCTGCTTATCACGGATATGAGGGAATTAAAGAAATTGCAAGAAATATTAATATTTTAACCGCCGTCTTAGCCGGTGAAATTGAAAAATATGGCTATAAGCAATTAAACGATAATTTCTTCGATACAATAAATATTGAACTTCCCGATAATATTTCTACTGAAAAAATCGAAAAACTTGCTCTCGAAAATGAAATTAATTTCAGGTATATTGATGATAAACACATTGGGATTAGTATTGACGAAACCACAAGCCTTGAAGATATAAACACAATTATTTCGGTTTTTGCTAAAGCAAATAATAAATACTTTGAAAAATATATTTGCAATCCTGAAATATGTCAAAAACTCTCAACAATACCTAAAAATCTGAAACGAAGCACAGAATTTCTGACCCATTCGGTTTTTAATTCTTATCATTCGGAAACAGAAATGATGAGGTATATGAAGAAGTTAGAAAATCGTGATATTGCACTAAATCGAAGTATGATACCTTTAGGTTCGTGCACAATGAAATTAAATGCAGCAGCTGAAATGATACCTTTAAGTTGGCCAGAATTTGGTGCAATTCACCCGTTTGTTCCGACAGAACAAGCTGAAGGATATAAGTTTTTAATTGACGACCTTGAGAAAGACCTTTGCGAAATCACAGGATTTGATGCTGTTTCTTTTCAACCAAACTCAGGTGCTGCCGGAGAATATACCGGTTTGATGGTAATTATGGAGTATTTAAAAAGTATAAGCGAAAATCATCGAAATATTTGCCTTATCCCATCATCGGCCCACGGAACCAATCCGGCGAGTGCGCATATGGCCGGAATGAAAATTATTATAGTAAAATGCGATGATAAGGGAAATATTGATATAAATGACCTTAAAACAAAGGCTGAAGAAAACAAAGAACATCTTGCAGCAATTATGATAACTTATCCATCGACTCACGGTGTTTTCGAGGAAGGCATTCTTGAAATAATTGATATTATTCATAAAAACGGCGGCCAGGTTTATATGGACGGAGCAAACATGAATGCTCAGGTCGGACTGACAAATCCCGGATTTATCGGCTCAGATGTTTGCCATCTTAATCTACACAAAACCTTTGCAATACCTCATGGTGGCGGAGGGCCCGGTGTTGGGCCAATTGGTGTAGCGGCTCATCTTACTCCTTTTCTGCCCTCTAATCCGATTATTAAAACAGGTGGCGAAAAAGCAATTACTGCCGTTGCTTCAGCTCCATACGGAAGTGCCTCTATTCTTCCGATTTCTTATGCGTACATAAAATTATCCGGTGGCGACGGATTGACAGATGCCACTAAATTTGCAATTCTTAATGCAAATTATTTAAAAGACAGTCTTAAAAAGCATTATAAAATCCTTTACACCGGAATTAATGATCGCTGTGCTCATGAAATGATTTTGGATTGCAACGAATATCTGCATTCGGCAAATATTAGCGTAGTGGAAATTGCGAAAAGATTAATGGATTATGGTTTCCACGCACCCACAGTAGCTTTTCCGGTTCACGGTACTTTAATGGTTGAACCCACCGAAAGCGAATCATTATTTGAACTTGATCGTTTTATTGAGGCAATGCTTAAAATAAAACAAGAAATTACGGATATTGAAAATAATGTTAAGGATAAAGACAACAACGTGATTAAAAACGCTCCTCACACTTGTAAAATGGTTTCAGCTAATGAATGGGACTATCCTTACAGTCGTGAAGAAGCTGCATTTCCAACAGCTAAGTTTGAAGATAAATATTGGCCTCCCGTTACAAAAATCGAAGA
>CAZBSL010000278.1:0-3904 GCA_964494265.1 uncultured Bacteroidales bacterium | reverse complement strand
TTTTATTATTTTTGCAGGGCGACGTTGACAACCATTAGGACGAGCAAATTTGAATTTAAAATATGATTAAAAAGAAAGTTTTATCACCTTTTCAAAAATTTGTTAAAATTGAAAGTTTTAGCGGAATATTATTGTTAATTGCTACTATTACTGCGCTTGTTTGGGCAAATTCACCATTTGGTGATAGTTACCAATCTATTTGGCAATATGAAATTGGTTTTACAACGGAAAATTTTGAATTAAATAAACCATTAATTTTATGGATTAACGATGGTTTAATGGCAATTTTCTTTTTCCTGATTGGATTAGAAATAAAAAGGGAATTTTTAATTGGAGAATTAAATTCAATCAAAAAAATTTCTTTCCCAATTTTTGGGGCAATTGGCGGAATGTTAGTCCCAGTATTACTGTTTTTAGTATTAAATCAAAATACTGAAACGGTTAAAGGTTGGGGAATACCAATGGCTACTGATATAGCTTTTTCCTTGGCGATTTTAAAACTTTTAGGAGACAAGATTCCTTTAAGCCTTAAATTATTTTTGACAGCCTTTGCAATTGTTGATGATATAGGTGCAGTGCTGGTAATAGCTATTTTTTATAGTGGAAGTTTAAATATAGGTTTATTGGTTATTGCATTAATTTTATTAGGTATATTGTACGTATTATCTTTTAAAGGGTATTATTCTAAATACCTTAATATTATATTTGGAATAATCATTTGGATACTATTTCTGAAATCTGGTATTCATCCAACACTTGCAGGAATTTTATTAGCATTCTCCGTCCCTGTTAGACAAAGAATCGACACACCGACATTCATAGATAATTTAGTGAAAATAACTAACAAAATAAAACAAGCTAAAATTTCAGAAAAGCCAATCCTATGCAAAGAACAAATTGAACAAATTGATGACTTGGAAGATTGGACAAATAAATATCAATCTCCGCTTCAACATTTAGAACATAAGTTACACGATTGGGTTGCTTACTTTATCATTCCTGTCTTTGCCTTGGCTAATGCAGGAGTACTTATAGGCAGTGAAATTGATTTAGATACGACATTAATAAGAAATATAATTATTTGTTTAGTTTTAGGCAACAGTATAGGAATTTCATCTATTATTTTATTTGCTAAAAAAGTAAAGCTTATTGAAATTCCAAAAGAAATTAGTACCAAACAAATTATAGGAGTTTCTTTTTTAGCTGGAATTGGATTTACTATGGCAATTTTTATTGCAAGTTTGGCATTTAAAAATAGTCCAACATATATCGACTCCGCAAAAATTGGAATACTAATCGGTTCTTTAGTCTCCGCATTTATTGGATTTACGGTTTTAAGGTGGAACACAAATAAAAAAGCGGCAGCCAATAAATAGGATTCTGAGCGGTTTGCAATGCCTGTTCCGAAATAGCTGAAAACCGGTGATGAGTTCTCCGAGAAATCGGAGCAGGCTATGTTGAACTACATCCCATCTATGAACTTATCGACGGGTTTTAATGTTTTATCTAAAAAGTTTCGGGAAAGGAAAAAGAGTAATTGGATTTATTTTAAACTATTATATTTGCAGATATAAGAATTTGGAAATAAAAATTATGGAACTATTTTATTAAAGCTATCCCGAAGGGATTTAGTTCAACACTACCCAAAATGAAGTAAAACGAAGTTTAGCCAAACATTATCTGCAAGAAATTATGCAGGATTAAAAAAACTTAATATGGCAAATTATTATTCGGATTTGTTGAATTCAAATAGATTGAAAAAATGTTATGAAATTGCCCCAGAAAGAGTAAAACAATTTCTGGAAGCTGAGATAGCCTTTGTATTGAGTAGAATTAAACATAATGACAAAGTATTAGACTTAGGATGCGGTTATGGCAGAGTAGCGATCAGACTATTAGAAAAAGCTAAAACAATTGTAGGAATTGATATTTCAAAAGACAACATTGAATTAGCAAAGACAACATTAGATAAATATGATAGTTGTGAGTTTTTTGTAATGGATGCAGTTGATTTGAAATTTTCTGACAATACTTTTGATATGGTTATTTGTGTTCAAAATGGTATTTCTGCATTTAAAGTCGATCCCTTAAGACTAATAAATGAATCTATTCGAGTAACTAAAAAGAGTGGTACAGTTCTTTTTTCATCCTACTCGGAAAAATTTTGGAACTTTAGACTTAAATGGTTTCAAATTCAAGCAGAACACAAATTAATAGGTGAAATTGATAAAAAGCTAACTAAAAATGGGATTATTGTTTGTAAAGATGGATTCAAGGCAACAAGCTTTTCCGGACAAAAATTCCTTGAATTAGCTTCTCACTTTAATGTTCAAACAACAATTCATGAAATTGACAACTCAAGTATATTTTGTGAAATGATAGTAAAATAAAATTGATTAAATAAAATAAATTCAAGTGATTATGAAATTACTATCTTCAATACTACAGGTACGATAATTAAAACATTTAAATTTGAAATTGATCCAATTGACATTGATATCTCGGAATTAAATAAAGGTATATACTTTTTAATGATTAAGGACAATAAAAAAGGACTCCTAAACAATCTGGAGAAGTTAGTAAAATTATAAAAACAAAAACACTAATTTTACAAAAAAATATATTTATGGAAATTATCTTTATTGCCATAGGGCTGATCGCCGGATTCTCAGTAGCATGGTTTGCAGCCAAACATACTTCTCAAAAAAAACATTCTGAAATAAAGGATAAAATTTCTGATCTCGAAAAGGAAAACGAATTTTCTTCAGAGCGTTTTGAAATGGAAAAAAAATCATTTGATGAAAAACTTTCTACCGTAAAAGAAGAAAAATCATTATTAGAAACAAAACTTGATGAAGAAAGAAAGAAGTCAGGGGAACTTTCGAATAAGTTTATCAGAGCAGAGGAGAACAATAAAAACCTAAGTGAAAAACTGGAAATACAAAAGTCGGAAATTGAAGAACTTCAAAAAAAATTCACCACCGAATTTGAAAATATTGCTAATAAAATCCTAAAACAAAACACCATTGATTTTGCCTTAAGTAATCAAAAAAATATTGGTGATCTGCTGAATCCGTTGAAAGAAAAAATAGATGTTTTTGAGAAAAAAGTCCAGGAAACTTATGATAAAGAATTAAGAGATAATATTAGTCTTAAAGAAGAAGTTAAGAAACTTTTCGAATTGAATCAGAAGATTAGCGAGGAAGCAAATAATTTAACCAAAGCCCTAAAATCGGACACAAAAAAGCAGGGAAACTGGGGTGAAATAATTCTTGAAAGGGTATTGGAGCGATCGGGGCTTGTCAAAGGACAAGAATACGAGGTGCAATCAAGTGTAAGAAATGAACAGGGCGATATGATCCGGCCTGATGTTGTCGTAAATTTACCCGAAAGCAAACATATTATCATCGACTCTAAAGTTTCTTTGCTTGCATACGATTCATTTGTAAATTCGGAAGACCCAATTGCGAAAGAAAAATTCCTCAAGCAACATATTTTTTCAATTAAAAATCATATTAAGGAATTGAGTGATAAGAATTATCAAAATGCTATACTTTTCGATTCCCCTGATTTTGTTTTACTATTCATGCCCATTGAGTCGGCTTTTAGTCTTGCAATTCAGCAAGATGTTGATTTATTCAATTTTGCATGGGAAAAGAAAATAGTAATTGTCAGCCCGTCAACCCTACTTGCAACTTTGCGAACAGTTTCATCAATTTGGAAACACGAAAAGCAAACTAAAAACGCTTTGGAAATTGCCCGACAAAGTGGTAGTCTTTATGATAAATTTGTCAATTTCCTTTCTGACCTTGAAAAAATCGGCACCCAACTTGATACGGTTCAAAAAACCTATAACGAAGCTCATAAAAAAATATCTTCCGGATCAGGAAACCTAATTACAAAA
>CAZBSL010000277.1:1399-3913 GCA_964494265.1 uncultured Bacteroidales bacterium | reverse complement strand
TGAATTCCGTTTAAAAACCACTTGCCATCCTGTTTTGAAAGTGAAAATGGTTTTTTCATTGTTGATGAATAATCTAATTTTTCAATATCATCCTTATTTAAATCCGTAAGTTTTTTATATCTGTATGAATCTACATCGGCATTAAAATTCATTTTCAGAAATCCGTCAACTGCATAAACAATGTCATCGTCGTCAAGCCTGACAAAAGAAGTAATTATTGGTTGTTGGCGTTGATTAGGATTTTGTTGTTGTTGAGCATTATCGGGTTGTTTGTAAGAAAATTTACCAATAAGCAAATTTAAAGCTTCATCATTGTTTTCTTCAACAATTAGCCTGACAGCCATAGTATCGACAACCTGATATTCTGCCCATTTCGATTTATCGGTTGCAGCAACTCTTTTTACCTTAAGGTTGTTTAATATATTCAGATTATTGATTATAGCGGTTTCATCAGCGAGATATGATTTTCCATCCGAAATCACTTTCCATATATCATTTTCATTAACAATTTTTACTTTGTCACCCTTGCTTGATTCGATAATTAATGTCGTAACATTTGAATTATCAAAATCGGCTAATTTATTCTTAAATGATCTTTCACTTGAGTCAAACATTTCGGAAATAAAATATATTCCGAGAAGAACAATTAATAGAATAATTAATACTTTAACATTTAGTTTCTTAAACATAATTTTCCTCCATTCGTTTAATTCTTAATTTTTTTCTACGTTGCATTCTGATAATTCCATAAATAATAACAATAAAAATAGGTAAAAGGAAATTTCCCCATTTCAATATTGCTTTTGTTCCATCTTCAACCTGATCTAAAGGCCTTGAAGTAACTCCCTTTGTTCTCAGGTTTATTAATCCGGTTGCATCCGACAACCAATCAATTGAATTTACCAATAGATTTACATTATCGGGCTGTAATTGCTGTGCTTGCTGTCCTTCACCGTTTATAGGGAAATCTCCGTCACCAATAAGAATTATTTTTGAAACCATGTCTCCGGAAATCTTCCCGCTAAGAATTGCCGCAACCGTAATATTTGATAAAGGAAGATCGGTGTTTTTCCATTTTTTATTCACATCGAAATAAACAGGTAGTGATTGTGTGCCTGATTTTTTTGATGTTTTTGCAATAGGCGTAAAATGAAGAGATGTATCGCCAACATAGGAAATTGAACTTATGAAAGGCATTACAACTTGTTCTAATCCTTTAGTTATAGGGTGGTCTTCAAAATTTGTAATTATCGGCATATAAGGAAATTTCACTTGTTGAGTATAATTAAACATTCCGGCTTGTTGTCTGACACCAACAGTACCGCAATTACCGTCAACAACAAAATTTTCTTCAACAATAAGCCCTTTATTTGCTAACCATTTTTCAAGGCCTGTTTCTAATGAAGTTCCTTGAGCTGTTTGCATATCGGCATTTACTCTATTCATAGCTATAAATAAATTTCCGCCTTTTGATAAATAATTGTCAATTTGTGAAAATTGATAATCGGTAAAGGTGTCTGCCGGTGAAATTATTGCAATAGTTTTAAATTTACTTAAATTATCAATTGTATCGCTGATTGTTACCGGTTCAACATTATATAAAACTGCAAGTTGAGATAAAACCTGACGGAACGACGAAAGCGAAGGTTCGCCCTGTCCCTGTAGAAAACCTATTAAAGGTTTATCGTCAATCGCAATTTTTTTAATTGCCGACGACAAAGCGTATTCCATTGCAGTTCCGGGTTGAATCAGGGGAATTGTTTCGGTATCTTCGCCCATTTGAATTTTTGCACCGAGAAATACTTTTTGTTGTTTCACCTGATCTTTTTCGCGAACATTAATTACAACCGGACGAATTCCTCCTTGTATGGCTTGTTGTTCGACAGCTTTGTCTTTGTTCGGATCAACAAATTCGTAAACAACCATACCTTTCGAAACCGTTGAGTATTCCACAAGCAATTCTTTGAAATCGCGTTTCGTTTTTGCAATTCCCTGAGGAAGGTCTTCGGTAAAATAGGCTGTTATTGTAACCGGTTCGGGTAATGATCTTAAAATATCTTTCGTTGCTTTACTCAAAGTATATCTTTGGTCGGCTGTAAAATCAAGTCGAACGAAAAATTTATCTGATATAACATTTATCAACACGAGTATGATAATTATTAATAAGATCTGTGATGTTATTGATTTTTTGTTTTTCATTTTGTTTTAATTTCTAACGGTTAAAAGTCGTCCGTATGGATTTCCAATTTCAGTATTTTGTAAATTGTTATTATAAATACCTAATTAAGTCAATCTTCGTTTTCTAATATTTACTTCGGTAAGAACAAGCCCGAGGAAAATAATTGATAAGAAGAAAATTATATCTTTTGAATCAATAACACCTCTCGAAATTGATTCAAAATGAGTAGAAACACTTAGGTAATCAAGAAGTTTTCCTAAAAATCCACCAACACTTCCTGATAATATTCCGAATATAATTTGAAAAAATATTCCGATAAATAAAGCCAGTAAATA
>CAZBSL010000277.1:0-1299 GCA_964494265.1 uncultured Bacteroidales bacterium | reverse complement strand
ATGGTTCCACTTCTGTTTTCTTCGGCAAATTGTCGCATAGTCAGAGCCGGAATAAAAAAGAATAATGTCCAATAAGCAATTCCAAAAAATGATTGTAAACTTGCTTGTTGTACAAAAAACACATCCGATCCGAAAAGCCAGGTGAAAAAACCACTAAAACCGAGAAACAGAATTATCATCACATATGCCATTAGTGAATCAAAAAATGATTGTAATTCACGTTTGGAAATAGTCCATATTTTTTTCATTTTTTTCTAATTTTAAATGTTTTTATGTTTCCGATAATTAATTCATTGTAAGCTCACGGAAAATGTCTTCCAATTTGGTTTCAATAGGAGTCATTTCTGTCAACACCCACGATTTTTCAACACATAAGTTAAAAATTGATTTGCGTGAGGATTTTCCATTCTTGCTTTGAATTTCAAAAGACATATTGTTTTTATCGATAAAATCGACTAAATCAATATTTTCAATTCCTTGTAATTCGGTGAAAATCTCATCTGCAGTTGCGCCTTCAATTGTAACTTTAACAATTTCTTTGCCCTGAGCTTGCTTTTTCAAATCTTTAGGCGAACCGTCAGCAACAATTTTCCCTTTGTTGATTATCAACATCCTGTCGCAGGTAGCTTCAACTTCAGCTAAAATATGTGAGCTTAAAATAACGGTTTTTTCCTTTCCGATTTGTTTAATCAATTCACGAATTTCAACAATTTGGTTTGGATCAAGGCCGGCAGTAGGCTCATCAAGAATGAGAACATCGGGATCGTGAATTAAAGCCTGTGCAAGGCCGACACGTTGTTTGTAGCCTTTCGAGAGTTCGGCTATTCTTTTGTGTTTTTCACCCTCCAAACCACAAACATTTACCATTTCAAGAATTCTTTCTTTAATCATTGATTTATCAACACCTTGTAATTCGGCAACAAATGTCAGATAGTCGATTATTGCCATTTCCTGGTAGAGAGGATTGTTTTCGGGAAGATAACCAATGTGTTTTTTAACTTCATCGGCCTGATCTACAACCGAAAGATTTCCTACGGTAATATCACCTTCTGTGGGTGTAAAGAAAGTTGTAATTGCCTTCATGGTAGTAGTTTTGCCGGCACCATTTGGGCCAAGAAAACCTAAAACTTCCCCGGTTTTTACTCTGAAAGAGATATCATCAACAGCTATGGAAACACCATACTTCTGTGTAAAATTTTTTACTACAATATCCATAATTATAAAATTTTGTGCAAAAAAAACAAAAAATAATGTTTAATCCCAAGATAATCATAAAAATTTAACATCTATTAACAAATT
>CAZBSL010000276.1:0-3953 GCA_964494265.1 uncultured Bacteroidales bacterium | reverse complement strand
AAATAAAGAAATAAGGTTTTTAATGAAAACCTTATCATAAGTAAATTAACCTTAGTAAAAATCGTGAATATATTGTAGAAAATCTTATTACCAAACATATTCTTCAATTAATTCATAATAATATTTTCCCTTTTTCCAAATGTTCTTATTTCCAATTTAGCACTTGGTTTTTCACCGGTATTTTTATAATGGCAATCAAAAGTAATTGAATGCTCTCCGCTTCTTACTTTAAAATCTGAAGGAATCATCTCAAATTCATTAACTATTTTATAATTTTTATCATATACAATTGCTTTATTTCCGCCAGTATATTTAACAATTTGTCCTTTCAATAATGTAACAGGAAGTTTAATTTCTTTATAATTATCGATTTCCATGCTTATGTCACTAATGTCGGCATCAATAGCATTTAGTATAAAATTAATTGCTTGTTCTTTACCAATATTCTTAAAAGTAAAAGTAGAATAGATAGGCTCTCCCGGTTGTTTTACTTTCTTTTCATGCTTGAATTTTTCTGATTCAACCTGATATAAGCTCCATTCATTATCATTAACTTTTATTAAAGAAAATTCGGTTTCAGGATTCTCCATCACTTTTTTCTGCTCATCGGTAAACAAGCCAGCAAGTCTCACTTTTTCCCATTCACCAATCAGTTCAAGTATTTTGTCAGAGTTTCCATTTTTTTCTAATTCTTCAAATCCGGTTACAAAAGCAAATCCTGCATCAAATCCAGCTGAACGAGCCAGTAACCATTCTACATCTTCTATGCTTGTTTCTGATGTCATTTTGAACCATCCTAACATACCTGGCATAAAATTTCTCCTAAAGTATTTTTGGTTCTTTAAACGGTATTCAGTTTGACTTTCGCGAAAACCGGCATACCATGGCTCTCCCCAATTCATGCGAGAATATATATGCCAGAAGAAATGTGTTGTTCGACTTGCATCGATAATAAGATGACTTTTAATATCATCTGTTAAATTATTATACCATGTATATGGCATTAAGCTTTCTCCATAAGTTCCTAATCCTGTTGAACGGTTACCTTCAAGCCCATCAAATGAAATTTGTCGCAGGCCAGTTTCGTTAAATAATTCAGCAAGAGTTTTTGATATTTCAATGGTTAAGTCAGCATTTGTTAAAAACACCTTGTAAGGATGGTCGAGCAATTTTGCTATTTCAACACCTGTTTTATGAGCTTCAGCTTTTGTGTTAAAAGCCCCGCGCTGGCAATCTAAAAGTTTCCAAGGTAATTCTTCTGAAACCAATCCGTATCGAATTAATTCATTTCCTATCATTACAGTTTTTAGACTGTTGTTTTTCATTTGGTTAAAAAACTCAGGTGATTCAATTAATATCTCAGTTTGTGTTTCATCAATATCTTCAATAATAGTAGAACTTCCTACTTTTGCTAATCGTTTGTCAGGGATAGGAGTTACATAAGCATCGTTAGGTGTAATAAAATTTGAAAGTATGTGAATACCTAATTTTATATCCTTTTCTTTGGCTTTATCTACCATTTTTCTCATAACTGCATATCCATCAGGAAACTGCTTTTTATACAATCCAAAATGGCCCCAACTTTCAAAAGTTTTTCCATAATAATAAAGATAATTTAACCCAGCCTTTTGGGTTACTTCAAGTGCTTTATCAATTTCATCTTCATTAAAATTCATTATTATATAAGATGCTGATGCTTTTGAAGAAGTCTTAATCCATTCTCCATCAATCAAAGGATGTGGTAAGCCTTCTGCAATTTCAATATTGCCAATTGTTTCCAATGTTTTTTCGGCAGGGCAACCAAATATCGCTATTTTTGAACCTATTACGCCTCCATCGTTATATGGAGGAGCAACAATTTTTTCATGATTAAACTCCTGAAACACTCTCTCTGTATTTCTATTCCTACAGTAAGCCTGTAAGCTACTTCCCATTGCATTGGGCTTGGCAGCTTCAACCCTGTATAAAACACTACCATCTGATTTTGGGTGCATATTGTTCAGATCTTCTTCTCTAAAGATGTCAAAAGCCGGCATCCGGTCACTCTCGTTCCAGGGATAACCACCAAGTGTTTTAATATTTAATGCTTGAATTCCTAAGGCGAATTCATCACTCCTAACAACTCCAACAGTTTCACTTATAATTTTATTTATTGTATTAGGGTATGGCCCCCAAATAATTAAATCAACAGAATCGTTGTTTGTAATTGAAATTAATTCAAATGTTAAGTGAGATTCTTTTTCTTCTACTTTAATATTGGCAACAACATCATTATCAAAATTTAAAGTTAATATATTATCAATATATTTGGCAGATTTGGGAGTAAAAACCATTTTGTTAATTCTAATTGACATCACAGGCGCGATTGAATCTCTTGGAAGATAGTCTTTAGCTGTTTTCAGGTCGGTAAAATTATTGAACGCTCCTTTATTGTTAATATTAGTTTTCAAAAATGTGGTTTTCAAATTAACAATATTTGATTCATTGTTAATCGAACATGATATAATCATCGAGATTGCAATCAGAAAGAGCAAGAATAATTTCTTCATTTTTATTTTTATTTTTTTTATTACTACAATCTTCATTTTTACTACTATCTGCCTAATGAACTACATGCGTTGGCACAAACCGTTGATTTTAAGCTTTCATTGCTCTGACAGAATACATATAAGGAATCTTATCACCAAATTTATTAGAAACCCACTTCCCTTTTTCAATTTCTTTCAGGTTAGGAAAACAGTTATAAACCTGATAAGGAAATTCATTAAATAACTCAATTTTCAATCCGTTTGTGATTAAGCTATTTAGGACTTCACTTAAACAATGATGCCATTCAATGTGTTTTAAATTCTTATTAGAAATTTCAGATTTGTCAGTATAAGATTTTTCAACAATAGTTTCAAGTGGTTTTGATTTGAAATAACTTTCAGAAATTTCAGATTTGTCATTAAGCATGTAAATGAATGGGTGAAATTCCACCATGTAGAATATTCCATTTGGTTTCAAGTAACGACTTATGATCTTAGCCCACTTGTCAAGGTCATTCAACCAATTTATTGCGCCATAAGATGTATAAACAATATCAAAAGTCTCATTTAAAGCATTCTCAATATCATAAATATTTGAGCGAACAAATTTTGCAGGAATTCCTAATTCTATAGACAGTTCAGTAGCTTTTTGTATTGAAGTGTCAGAAATATCAACACCAACTACTTCTGCTCCTTCTCGAGCTAAAGATAAAGTATCCAATCCAAAATGACACTGAAGGTGTAGAATTTTCTTTCCCTTTATAATTCCTAATTCTTCTATTTCAATATGATTTAGCGAAGTTTTTCCTTGCTTAAAACTATCAACATCATAAAAGATTGAGTTTGCGTGTAGAGTTGTCAATTCATTCCAACTTTCTCTATTGTGTTCAAAACTATCCATCAGTGGTTTACTAATGTTTTAATGGGTTTGCAAATATGGCCCGAGCCGTTCGCTTGCAATATGTTAATTAATTACTTTGATGTTTCTGCTATTACTCATTTTTCTTGATAACTCTAAAGCGGCTATGGGATATTATTTTCTGTTGAACTAAATCTCTTCTGGCTATCTTTAATAAAATATTTCAATAATTTTTATTTACAAAATCTTATATCTGCAAATATAATATTTTAAAATCAATCCAATTACTCTTTTTCTCTTCCCGAAATTTCCAATTAAAACATTAAAAACCGTCGATAAGTACATAATGAGATGGGATTTAGTTCAACATAGCCTTCTCCGATTTCTCGGAGAACTCATCGCTTGGTTTCCGCTATTGCGGAACAGGCTTTTCAGACCGCTTAGAATCTTATTTATTAGCGTTTCGTTATTTTTTTGTTCTCTAAATATATATTTTATTGCAACATAAAAGTCCTGTTTTGTGCAACGCATGACCCACATTTAAATTTTCATATTTAATAGTTGAG
>CAZBSL010000275.1:0-3964 GCA_964494265.1 uncultured Bacteroidales bacterium | reverse complement strand
TATTCCCATCGGCAAGCCGTTAAAATCGCTTATCTTTTTTAGTTCTCCTTTGTTTTTAATAACATAAGGTTGATTATGGCCTGCATTACAAAATTCTACTTCAGCTTTTGAAACATCAATAATTCCCATGAAAAAGGTAACAAACATCGAATTTTCATTGAATTTACACAGGTCATTATTAATTTCTTCAACTATTTTATTTGGTTTAAGTTCCTTTTTTGCAATGGCACGAAAAAGTGTTAAAGTTTTTGCCATAAATAGCGAAGCCGGAACACCTTTTCCCGAAACATCGCCAATCGAAAAACATAATTTATTCTCGTCAAGAAAAAAGAAATCATAAAAATCGCCACCCACTTCTTTTGCCGAAATCAGGGAAGCAAAAACATCAATTTCTTTTTTCTGCGGAAATGGCGGAAAATCTTTTATCAGCATCCCCATTTGAATCTCTTTGGCAATTTTTAGCTCATTTTCAATCTTTTCTTTGGCTGTTGTTGTTTCTTTCAGGTTTTTGATATAAGCTTTTAACTCACTTTGCATCTGTGAAAATGAATATTCTAATTGTCCGATTTCATCATTTGTATTAGCCATGGGTAAATCAAGGTTAAAATTACCTTTTCCCATTAAAGTTGTGGCTTCAGCAAGTTTTTTTAATGGGCGGAGATTCCTTCTTGAAATATAAATTATGATTGCAAAAAGAAAAAACATTCCAAAAATTCCTATAAACAATAATTTTTGTGTTAAAATTTGTATTGAAGACAATAATTCTTGTTCAGAAAAGATTATTCCTAATGACCAATTTGTTGATGGAATCTGTGTGAAACTTATCCATTTCTTAATATCACTATCACTAAGAATTTCGTTTATAGAAAATATGCCTTTTCCCTCGGTTCTGATTTTTATATAAATTTCGGCTAATCCGGGATAGAATTTATTCCATGAAGCGGGGTTAAGTTTCTGCATTTGAACCGAGTCGGTTTTTGGAAATGAGACAATAGTTCCTTTGCTTGAAATAATAAAGGCAAAACCGCTTTCATAAAATGAAATGTTTGAAACAATTTCACGCAATTTATCTAATGAAATATCAATAGTAACTACTCCGCGAAATTCTTTACCGGTTTTTGTTTTCTTATAAAAAGGAACCGAATAGGTTGACATCATTATTTCGCCACCACCTTTATCAAAATACGGCTCGGTCCAAACCGCTTTCTTTAGCTCTCTCGGTGAATTGAACCAATCTAACTCAAAATAATTATAATCTTTATTTCCCAGAAATTTTTCCTGAGTTTTTCCATCTTTTTTATAGTAGTAAATTGCATGAAACAAGGAATCTTTATTATAGCCGTGCTCAGCGAACGCAATACAGCTTCCATAAACCAGATTATCGTTTTCAACTGTTTGTCTAATAATTGAATTTATTTCTTTCTCATTTATGCTGGTATTTTCAAGAAAAGCTACTATGTTTTCAGGGAATTTTTCAAGGCTGTTCAAGATGTTTTCAATACGATTAACTGTAAGTTCTGTAAGATTTTGAGCATCCTTTTTGGCATCGGATAAAATCAAATTCCTTGAAATCTTATAATTATAATATAGAATTATTGAAAATATGATAATTATAGTTGTTAAAATATATAATGATAATTTGAAAGCAAGGCCTTTTTTAATGATCATAATTGATTATTTAATTCGATGCAATTTAGCAATTTTACTAAAATATTTCAGGGATTTTAAGAATCGTTTTTGCACCTTTAATTATTTTTATAAGTTTTGATAATTGAAAAATCAAAAATCTTTAACAGCATCAACTAAAGCCTTAACAGCTCCTGCAGTTGTAGTTCCATTTTCCTGAACACCCGAATAAGCATGAACAGAAACATTTCCTTTATCAATTGTAAGATTACTTAAAATTTCTTTGACATTTAAAGGGTTTACTCCCCCGCCGATCACAATTTCAATTTTACCATTAACTTGACAAATATATTGATTCAGTTTTACGACTCCATCCATCGCATTCCCATTTTGTCCCCAGGGAACCCCGGCTGTCAGAATACGATTAACGCCTAATTCAAGCAATTGATCAAGCGTTTCAAGCGGATTTGGAGTTGCATCAAAAGCTCTGTGAAAAGTGATCTGCAAATGATTTGCGTTACTTGTTTGCAATAATTCACGAAAAACACTTGTATCCAAACAATTATCCTCTTTTTGCAAAACACCGAAAACTACCCCATCGGCTCCGGCTTCGGCTGCCATTTGAATTTGCCGGTGCATTTCCAAAATTTCATTTTTAGAATAAACGAAATCACCTTTTCTCGGCCTTATCATTACCATCAAACCTTTTTTGTTGCAAAAAGCTTTTCTTGCTTCAAGAATATGTTTTTTCTTAGGCGTTAAACCATCAAATTGCATCGAACTACATAATTCAATCCTTGAAGCACCACCCAAATATGCAGCATTAACAGGATTGTTGAATTTATCAATCGCATAACTATTTATACATGCTTCAACTATAATCATTAATACTTAATTTTCATTTTATCCAGAAAAACTCCAAAATCCAAATTCAACAATTTTATCACAAAAATAAAAAATTCTTCAAGAAGGAAATTTTAAAAAAAATAATTACTCTTTGAATCATTGATTTTCTAAGTCTAATTTCCAATATTTTAAGACTATTCTTTATCAATTTAGGTGGTTCTTGTTGTTAAAAAATACAATAAACTGTTTTTTTTTATAGAAAATTAAAAGCAATTACCGAAATACTTATCTTTGCAGAAATTAAATATACATCAAAATGAAAATTTGGGTGGAAAGTTTTTTTAGTAAATCAAAGAATTTGGATTTGTTTTTTATGAAGAAATTTTTTAGCAATAAAATGGCTTAGAATTAAACTAATCAGGTAAAATTTAAACTACCAAAAAAATACTAAAATTATTTTATAGAATTTTCATATTGAATAGCTTATGATGGAAAAACGTTTTTCAATAATAACAGGAACAGGAAGCTATATTCCTTCGAGGAGAATTAAAAATGAAGATTTTTTAAATAATGAGTTTTTTAATTCGGCAGGAGAAAAAATTGCAAAATCTAATGAAGAAATCATTGAAAAATTTCAACAAATTACCGGGATTATAGAAAGAAGGTATATTGAGGATGAGTATGTAACATCAGATATTGGTTTTCTTGCCGCAAAAAATGCAATTGAGTCCTCTGGAGCAAATAAAGAAAATCTCGATTACATTATTGTAGCCCACAATTTTGGTGATGTTTTGAAGTCGAATCCAAGATCCGAGTTCGTACCAAGCATTGCTGCCAGAATAAAATATAAATTGGGTATAGAAAATCCTTATACGGTTGCCTATGATTTACCTTTTGGTTGTCCCGGCTGGTTACAGGCTTTAATTCAAGCTGATTATTTCATAAAATCAGGCGATGCAAAACGAATTTTAGTTATTGGAGTTGAAACATTATCACGAGTTTCCGATCCCCACGACATCGACAGCATGATCTATTCTGATGGCTCAGGTGCTGTGATTTTGGAAGCTGTTAATAGTAAAAATCCTGTTGGAATTCTCTCACATAAAACAAGATCGGACACAATACTGCATTCAAACTTGTTGAGAATGAATAAATCATATAATCCAAAACTTAGCCTTAAGAAAGATATTTTTCTTAAAATGAACGGCAGAAAATTGTATGAATATGCACTCAATACAGTCCCCTGCCTTGTGAAAGATGTAATTGAAAAAGCAGGTTTTTTTATCAGGGATATTAAAAAAGTACTTATTCATCAGGCAAATGAAAAAATGGATGATGCAATTTTATCACGCTTGCTTAAATTATATAATATTAAAAAAATTCCCGAAAACCTTATGCCGATGACGATTTCAAAACTTGGGAATAATTCGGTAGCAACCTTACCCATTTTATTTGATCTTTTGAAAAAAGGGGAATTGAAAAACCATAGTAT
>CAZBSL010000274.1:0-3964 GCA_964494265.1 uncultured Bacteroidales bacterium | reverse complement strand
GATTATGTGCTTTCCTTCGATTAAATATGACCACTAAAGAAATTTCTGAATTAACAGGCCAACGCATTGATACCCTCGAAATTGCCAGATGGCGGCTACGTAAAAAACTAAAAATTTCAAATACAAAAACCAATCTGGTTACATTTCTTTCCGAAATTTAGTTTGTTAATCATTATTGTGAATCCATAAGGATGCTTTTGTGCCAGAGTTTGGCAACCTGAACAATATTCCCTTCAAATTTATATTTCCCATAAAATCATTTGAAATCATTAATCTATTGATATTAATGTGTTTAAGTGCGTATGTAAAGGTTATATAAAGGTAGAATTATTAGTTTATAAAGGTTTTGTAGAGGTAGAATCATTCATTTATAAAGGTTTAGTAGAGGTGATAAATTTGTAATTACTATATTAAAATACAACTTTTGCCAAATACATTTTTAAAAATGCCTGACAACAAAGATATAAGTATGAAAGGAAAAAAAACTTCTAAAAAAAACGATGAAATTGAAGAACTGAAAATCTTCATTAAAAAGAAAAAAAATCAGAATGTGGCTTTAAAAAAAATCATTGCTAAATTAAATACTGACGAATATTTGACAACAAACAAATAATAATTTTATTAACTTAATTTTAAAACCATGAAAAAACTTTCACTAAAATTATTGATGGTCTGTATTATGCTAATACCGGCGATTTTAACTTTTGCACAGGAAATGTCGCGAATGCCTGTTCCAAATGGAATCTTGCAAACGCCCGTTCAGAGTGACGATTACCAAACGGGTAATCATACAACACCAATTGAATCTGTTAAATCTGTTTTATTATCCGAAGATTTTACGGATGGTGCATGTCCGGCTGCCGGATGGGAGGTTACTCCTGCTGGAAACCCAAACTGGGTATTAAGTGAAGGGACCTATGCAGGTGGAACAGCACCTGAGGGTAAATTTTATTATTTTCCAGTTTTTACCGGTAACACAAAGATGATAACTCCTGTAATTAATACCTCCGCTTATGCAACACTAGAACTGGAGTTTAAACATAACTTGTCTGGAGCTGGTAATTCTGATTATTCATTAAAAGTAGAAACGACAAGTGATGGAGGAACTACATGGAATGAAGTATGGTCTGTTATTCCGGCAGGAAATATTGCAGCACAAACTGTAACAATCTCAATTGAGAATAGTGATGTTGGAACTGCTAATTTCCAATTTTGTCTAACTTATGAGTCAACTGTCAATTACGGAGCGTACAATTGGTACTTCGATGATATCGTTTTGACAGGCACCCCGCTTGCCGAAGAATATTCCGTAACTTTTAATGTTGAAGACGAAGATGAAAATCCAATTGAAGGTGCTGAAATAGTTTTGGAAGGTAATGGTACATTGAGTACAGATGCTTCAGGGCAAGCTGTTTTTGAAGATGTTGCTCCAGGAACCTTTACTTATGATATTACTGCTAGTGGCTTTGTAGCAGAATCAGGATCAGTTACAGTAACAGATGCTGATGTGGTTGTCGATGTAGTGATGGAAACTGCTTCCGGCTCAACTGTTTTATTATCCGAAGATTTTACGGATGGTGCATGTCCGGCTGCCGGATGGGAGGTTACTCCTGCTGGAAACCCAAACTGGGTATTAAGTGAAGGGACCTATGCAGGTGGAACAGCACCTGAGGGTAAATTTTATTATTTTCCAGTTTTTACCGGTAACACAAAGATGATAACTCCTGTAATTAATACCTCCGCTTATGCAACACTAGAACTGGAGTTTAAACATAACTTGTCTGGAGCTGGTAATTCTGATTATTCATTAAAAGTAGAAACGACAAGTGATGGAGGAACTACATGGAATGAAGTATGGTCTGTTATTCCGGCAGGAAATATTGCAGCACAAACTGTAACAATCTCAATTGAGAATAGTGATGTTGGAACTGCTAATTTCCAATTTTGTCTAACTTATGAGTCAACTGTCAATTACGGAGCGTACAATTGGTATTTCGATGATATCGTTTTAACAGGTACAGGTGGTTCTGATGTTTATTCTGTAACATATAACGTTAAAGATGAAGATGAAAACCCAATCGAAGATGCTGAAATAGCAATGGGTGTTTATGGTACATTGAGTACAGATGCTTCAGGGCAAGCTGTTTTTGTAGATGTAGCACCAGGAACCTATACATGGGATGTTACAGCAGACGGTTTTGTTGAGCAATCAGGAACTGTAACCGTAACGGATACAGATGTAATTGTTGATGTAGAATTGGAAACCTTAATTCCTGTATTTCCCTTCTACGAAGATTTTTCAAGTGGTGCTTTTGGTCCTGAATGGACTATTGTTGGAGGTGGTGATGCAAACTGGAATGTAAACGCTTACTGGTCCAATGCAGGAGGCGAACCTCCAGAGGCTTATTTTGGCTGGAGTCCTAGTTTTACCGGTAATTCAAAGCTGGTAACTCCTGTACTTTCCACAACCGGAATATCTTCACTGTTGCTCGAATTTAAACATAAGGTCTGGGATTATGCAGGAAGTGGTTATTCATATAAAATTGAAACCACAAGTGATGGTGGAACCACCTGGAATGAAGTATGGTCTGTTTCACCAACGGGAGACATTGGGCCAGAAACCTTGACACTCTTAATTGAGAATGATGATATTGGATCTGATAACTTTCAGCTTGCTTTTACTTTTGAAGGAAGTACAAGCCAGATTAATGATTGGTTTCTTGATGACATAAGTATAACCGTACCCCTGCCCGCAATTCTCTTAGAGGAAGATTTTTCAAGTGGTGCTTTTGCACCAGGATGGGCTATTGTTGGAGGTGGTGCTGCAAACTGGAATGTAAACGCTTACTGGTCCAATGCAGGTGGTGTAGCCCCTGAGGCTGCTTTTTCCTGGGGACCTCCTCATTTTACAGGTAATTCAAAGCTGGTAACTCCTGAAATTGCTACCGCTGGTTATTCCTCATTATTGCTTGAATTCAAACATTACCTCTGGGATAATGCAGGAAGTGCTTATTCCCTGAAGGTTGAAACTACAAGTGATGGAGGTACCACCTGGAATGAAGTATGGTCTGTTTCACCAACGGGGGATATAGGACCAGAAACCTTGACATTATTAATTGACAATGATGATGTTGGGTCTAATGATTTTCAGTTTGCCTTAACTTTTGATGGATATTCAGGCCAGCTTAATCATTGGTTTTTTGATGACATCTTATTATCAAATGGTACAGGGCCCACAACATACTCTGTTACCTATTTAGTAAAAGATGAAAATGAAAATCCAATCGAAGGTGCCCAGGTTAATATGCAAAATGGTGGAACAAAGATTACCGATGCTTCCGGAGAAGCAGTTTTTGAAAATGTGTTCCCGGGAACCTATACATGGGATGTATTTGCAACTACTTTTGCGCCGGAATCAGGAACGGTTACTGTAACTGATTCAGATGTAACAGTTGATGTAGAAATGGGAATTGCAGTAGAGCTCTTGAGCGAACATTTTGAAGGTAGTTTTCCTCCTCCAGGATGGTCTAAATTTGGAGATGGCCAGTCGAATTGGAACAAATCTAACAGTACCAATGCAGGTGGTCTTTACCCCGAGGTTCGTTTCAATGGTAGCCCAAATTTTACAGGCAATTCAAAGCTGCTAACTCCTGAAATTGCGACATCCAATTATTCCGCACTATTTCTTGAATTTAAACAGTACTTGATGGATAACTTGGGAAGCGGATATGCTATAAAAGTTGAAACGACAAGTGATGGTGGAACTACATGGAATGAAGTATGGTCTGTTTCTCCAACAGGGGATATTGGACCGGAATCATTAATATTATTAATTAATAATGATGATGTTGGATCAGATAATTTTCAGCTTGCATTTACTTTTGATGGAAATTCAGCTCAGATAGACAAATGGTATTTCGATGACGTAGTTTTAACACGAGCGCTAACTTATGATGCTGGTGTT
>CAZBSL010000273.1:0-3971 GCA_964494265.1 uncultured Bacteroidales bacterium | reverse complement strand
GTTAGGTGGCATTTTGACAAGCATTACTGATTATCATAAATCCGAATAGCGACTTTGTCCATGAATATTCTGTTTATCTCTAACAAGTTTTGAAAACACCCGGTAATATTTATTCATTTTTTTTTATGTTTTTCATATATTTGCTGTGCATTAAAAAAAAGTAAAAATTAGTGAGGTATAGACGCTACATCCTTGCCATACTAAGAAAATTGAGACTAGCATTTATGGATCTGATTCCGATTATAGCGGTAGTTGTTTTTTTTCAGAGTGTGGTTATCAGGCAGCCCCTTCCACAAATCGGAGAAATCATATTTGGTTTCCTGTTTGTAATAGTGGGTCTGATGCTGTTTATTGAAGGCTTAGAGATTGGGTTATTTCCAATTGGAGAGACCATGGCATACGCCTTGGCAAAGAAGGGAAGCCTCCTTTGGTTAATGATTTTTGCGTTTGCGCTTGGATTTTCAACTACGATTGCCGAACCGGCCTTAATTGCTGTAGCAAAAGAGGCTTCGGTAATATCTTCAGGTGCGGGTTTGATCGAGAATAATCAAAAAACTATGGATTTATATGCAATGGGTTTGCGGTTGTCGGTAGCGATATCCGTTGGATTGGCCATCGTGATCGGGGTATTGCGCATTTTAAAAGGCTGGCCTTTGTATTACTTAATCATTGGTGGGTATGTTTTGGTTATGTTGATGACGATTATTGCCCCTGAAGAAATTATTGGTTTGGCATATGATGCGGGAGGAGTAACAACCTCCACAATTACGGTCCCACTTGTTACAGCTTTAGGAGTAGGGCTTGCTAATGTGATTAAAGGAAGGAGTCCGCTAGTGGATGGTTTTGGGCTGATTGCTTTTGCTTCACTTTTGCCTATGATTTTTGTGATGGCATATGGTTTATTGTGGTTTTAAAAAACTAAGTAATTTATGATCAATTTTATAATGGATTTTCTTTTGGTATTGTTTTATACACTTAGAGATGTATTGCCCATCTTATTATTGATCATTTTTTTTCAAGTGGTAGTTTTGAAAAAAGCTATACCTCATTT
Organism: uncultured Bacteroidales bacterium; assembly: GCA_964494265.1. Taxonomy (GTDB): domain Bacteria; phylum Bacteroidota; class Bacteroidia; order Bacteroidales; family JAEINX01; genus JAEINX01. The sequence goes on along the minus strand of CAZBSL010000273.1, from coordinate 2,920 downwards.
AAAAAAAGTGATTCTTGGAGGGGTCTATGTAGTATTTGGACTTGCATTATTTCTAATGGGATTAGAAAAAGCACTTTTTCCTGTTGGGGAAATTATGGCCGCCCAATTAACTGAACCTGCCTTTATTGGTAGTCTTGAAAATGGAGTATCAAATTGGGGGTCTTATTATTGGATCTACATTTTTGCGGCTTTGATCGGATTTGCCACCACAATAGCCGAGCCTTCGCTTATTGCTGTAGCGATAAAAGCAAATGAGGTTTCGGCTGGCACCATTAGTAAGAAGGGGCTTCGTATAACCGTGGCGCTTGGCGTAGCCTTTGCGCTGGCTCTGGGCACTTTTAGAATTGTAACCGGAACACCCCTATTTATCTATATTATGGCAGGTTATATTGTTGTTATCATTCAAACCATCTTTGCTCCCAAAAAACTAATTGCGTTAGCCTATGATTCAGGAGGAGTAACTACTTCAACTGTCACTGTGCCTATTGTGGCTTCACTCGGACTGGGCCTGTCCATCGCCGTACCAGGCAGAAACCCTGCAATAGATGGATTTGGGCTTATCGCATTTGCCAGCTTATTTCCGATTGTTACTGTATTGGGTTATGCTCAGTTTATGGAATTAAAAATTCGATTCTCAAAAAAAATAAAAACAAAAAACAATGCAATTTAAATTAATTATGGCTTTTGTCAAGCCTAGTATTACTGATACTGTAGTTGATGCTATGAAGAAAGCAGGTGCCACCGGAGCTACCATTATTCCTGCCAGAGGTACAGGAATACATGAGGCAAAGTCCTTTTTTGGGTTAAGTATTGAGGACCAAACTGATATAATTGTTTTTCTTGTGGAAGAACACGTAGTCGAAAACCTATTGGAAGTCATACAGTTGGCCGGCAAGTTTAATGAACCTGGTACAGGCATAGCCTTGGTGATGCCTGTGGATCACATAGCCGGACTTGACAGTCAGATGAAAAAATTCAAGGACCAGGCTCGCGATAAGTATTTTTAATCCCGATTATTAAAAGTTCCTCATATTTGAATAATATGAAAAAAATAAGGCGCACATAACGTGTCTTGTGTTGAAGTTAATTATTGATTAAATTAATTAAAAAAGTACAAATGACTACAAAAAGAAGCTTTCAAAGCGCAAAGGATGTCATGACGAAGGATGTCGTTTTAATCGACGGTATGGCTACAGCCAGAGAAGCGGTCGTAATCATGAGAAATGAGAAGGCTGAAGCATTAATCGTTAAAAAAAGACATCCAAAAGATGCCTATGGGATCGTTGTGGTGAATGATTTTATTAAGGGTGTGATCATTCCAGATAAAACATCTGAAGAGGTTAATGTTTTTGAGATTATGACCAAGCCTGTGATAAGTGTGCCGGCGAGTATGGATGTACGCTATGTTGCCAATTTATTGATGAAAATAGGATTAAGGATAGCTCCAGTAGAAGAAAATGGTGAATTTATTGGCATGGTTTCACTCTCAGATTTGATACTGGATAACTTGCTTTTCTGAAATTAGAAAGCAACGAAAAATAAAGTTCCAAATAAATGATAGTTGTTTAGCCAATTTCATTATTTCTATCGAGCTGTTTTACGATTATTTGCAAGAAACAAGCCCAGCCACGAGCATACCTCAGAACCATTGGTCATGTAGGATGCTTAAAGCGAAAAGATTACGTAAATTATTAACTTTTCTTGACCAAAAGATAGTGAATTGAAACGATCACTGGTCATAGCCCTTAGGTGGCATTTTTAGAAAGAACATCTAAAAGAATCTATAATGTTGTAAATTTGTGAGAAAAAACATGATATTACTTTTTTTCTATTTATTTATTGCTCTATTTATTTCATTTATCTGTTCCATAATGGAAGCAGTACTTCTTTCCACGCCTCAATCCTTTCTGATTGTAAAACATGAAAACGGAAATGTTTGGGCAAAATCATTTCTTGATTTTAAAAATAATATTGATAAGCCTTTATCTGCAATTTTATCATTAAATACAGTAGCGCATACAGTTGGAGCAGCTGGAGTTGGAGCTCAAGCCGTTAAAGTATTTGGTGAAGCATCTTTTGGAATTGTTTCAGCTATTTTAACAATTCTAATTTTAGTAATCACCGAAATTATTCCAAAAACAATTGGAGCCAAATATTCGAGGAATTTAGCAAAGACTTCTTCCTTAATTATAAAAGGCATGATAATTATCACCTATCCATTAGTTGTCATGTCCGCAGTTATTACGAAACTGATTACAAAAAATAAGCAACAAGAAACTGCAAGTAGAGAAGAAATTGCTGCATTAGCAAATATTGGAGCAAATGAAGGAGTTTTTTCAAACAAAGAACATAAAATTATTCGAAATTTACTAAGGCTAAAAAACGTAAGAGTATCAGAAATAATGACACCAAGAGTAGTTGTTGCCGTTGCAGATGAAAAACTATACCTGAAGGATTTTTTGAACAACAAAGATTATCTAAAGTTTTCCCGTATCCCAATATTCTCAGAGAATGATGAAAACATAACAGGGTATGTTTTAAGGCAGTCAGTTTTTGAAAAACTAGCGGAAGACCAACATGAATTAAAACTGAAAGATATTAAACGGGATATAGTTATAGTTCCAAATACTATTGTACTATTTAGTTTATGGGAAATACTATTAGAAAGAAAAGAACATATTGCCATAATCGTAGATGAATATGGCGGTTTAGATGGAATTGTAACAATGGAAGATATTATTGAAACTTTGCTTGGACTTGAAATAATTGATGAAAAGGATACTGTGGTGGACATGCAAAAGTATGCAAGGGATAAGTGGAGGGAAAGACAAACTAAATATAATTTACTAGACAAATTAAATAAACCGGACTAAGAAAAAACGCCACCTAACAGCAAATAATGGCACACAGCCGGTTAGCG
>CAZBSL010000272.1:0-3974 GCA_964494265.1 uncultured Bacteroidales bacterium | reverse complement strand
GATAAATGAAACAAACTACGAAGACTACTTTATTGCAAAACTCGAAAACGATCTTTCTGAAAATGAAACTGCCGATCTTGAGAAATTTCTTATAAGAAATCCACATTTAAATTCTCAATATCAATTATTTCTAAAAACGAAACTGCAAGCAGATAAGAATGTTGTTTTTGAAAATAAATCTTCACTAAAAAAATATGTGTTTCCTGTTTCAACGAAAAAAATTCTTTATTATTCAGTTTCAATTGCTGCTTCAATATTAATTTTATGGGGAATTTTCTTTTTACAAAACACAAATAATACAGATACCCGATTAGCTGAAAAGAAAAACATGAAAACTCAATTTATTGAGAAAATCAGTTCTGATCAAATTGCCATAAACGAAAACACCGGTAAAACTAAACTCGATTACATTTTCAACCGACAAATTGAACAATTGCCTGAAAACAGATTAAAAACAGAAGTCTTTTTTATTGATTCATACGATTGTAATTCAATTACTTTAAGTGAATATTATATTTTTATCAATAAATTTCAAAATAATCCCTGGCTTATTGAAAGGTCATATTATGCGAGATTAGTTAATGGGAATAGTGAACTTAATGAAGAACCAATAAATGTGCACTTGAAAAACCCCACAAAAACTCGTTTAGGTTTATTTCTTGCAAACTCTGTTAAAAAATTCACACAAATCTTTAAGAAAAATAAAAATTATCCGGAAGGTGGTGATGAAAACAATTCATCTCTTTGGAATCTTGCAAGCACAAGCATTGACAAATATAATGAATCGACAAACAATAATTTAACAATTACAAAAGAAACTAATTCAAATGGAGATGTTACGGCTTACGATGTTTCTAATAATTTCATTCAAATATCTTCAAAAAAGTCCAGAAAGGCCTACAAATAAGTCCTGAACCTGTAAAAAATACTGCTTTTATTTGGGATAAATCACCTAAAACATATATAACTGAACCGCAATCCATTTACGCATTCTATCATTCTACCATTTACGCATTCTACGATTCTACCATTCTACCATTCTATTAAACTATCATTAAATTCCCGTTTACACAAAAAATTAGTTAGCCTTTGAAATTTATTGTGTCAAAAATATTGTAACAAATTGAAAACATTTCACGTCATACCGAAAAACATTAAAATTATAAATTATGAAAAATCTATTCTCAAAAAGTATTTATTTAATTCTCACCTGCTTAATAACAATAACTGCGTTTCATTCCGGGTTTTCTCAGATTAAAGGAAATGGTGATGTTGTGATTGAAGAAAGAAATGTTAGCGAATTTACCGAAATTGAAGTGGGAGGAATTTTTACAGTTATTGTCAAGCAAGGCTTAAAACAAACAGTTATGCTTGAAACTGATTCGAATCTAAGCGATAAAATAAAAACTGATGTAATTGGAGGAAAATTAAACATTTCATCAACTGAAATAAAAAGTTCAACTAAGCTTCAGATTTTCATTGAAGTAAAAAATATTGAAAGTATTGAATCAGGAGGTGCTTCATTGGTAAAATCTGAGGGAGTTTTGAAAAGCGATAAACTTGAATTACTCGCCGGAGGAGCTTCACAAATCAATCTGACAATTGAAACAAAAGATTTAAAAACAACTGTTTCAGGCTCTGCAATAATTATACTGGATGGTAATGCCGAGAATAATGAAATTGATATTAGTGGAGTAGGTTTTTTAAATGCCTCTAAGCTAATAACAAACATTACTTCAGGTGATTTAAGCGGTGCGGGTAAAGCTAAGGTTTTCGCAAACGAAGAAGTTAACACAATTGAAAGCGGAACCTCAACTCTCAACCTTCTTAACTCTCCAAAAACTGTTAATATAATAAAATCCGATCTCAGGAAAAAAGAGACTTATTATTCAACTGATGTTAAAAGAGAATACACAAGGCCAAATAGAAGACGTTCTTATTATAGTGATACGACAAAAGTCAAAATTGGAAATCTTGGCTTTGAAGTAATTGAGGGAGATTCAACGAAAATAACAATCGGAAACAATCAATTAATTGTTGATGATTATGGAAATGTAAAATTTAGAAAGATAAGACATAACAGATTTAAAGGGCATTGGGCAGGGTTTGAATTGGGTGTTAACGGATATGTAAACTCAGATCTCAATATGAATTTCTCAAAAGAAAACGAATATTTTGATCTTAATATGAACAAATCGATTTTTGTAAATATTAATTTTTTCCAACAAAATGTTAGCTTGTCAAAAAGGAATAATGTTGGTTTTATCACCGGCCTTGGATTAGGTTCGTATAATTATAATTTTTCAAAAGATGTAGTTCTTAATTCCGAATCATCCGAAATAAGAGGTTTTATAGCAGATGGTATTAGTTTCCGAAAAAGCAAACTAAATATTACAACTTTGAATTTTCCTCTATTATTTGAATTTCAAAATAATTCAAACTATAAAAGAAATTCATTCCATGTTTCAGCCGGTATTCTTTTCGGAATCAGAATCACTTCTCATACAAAAATTTATTACGAGGAAAAAAACAAGCAATTCTACCTGACAGAATATGATCCTATAACTGATAAGTACAAAGAAGTTTATCAAGCAACTTCACCGAATCAGAAAAAAGGAAAAGTTCATGATGATTTTTATTTAGCTCCTTTCAAACTTGATGCAACTTTTAGAATAGGTTACGGATGGCTTAATTTATTTGGCACTTATTCTATATCTAAATTATTCAGAGAAAATAAAGGGCCTGAATTGCATCCATTTACAATTGGAATTCAGTTAGTAAGATGGTAGTTATTTAGTACTTGCATAAAACTCCCGAGTTTTCCTTCAAGGAAGGATTAAATCACTCGATTAAAAAAAATGCTGTTTCTAATTGAAACGGTATTTTTTTTTGTTTTTTTTAATTATTATTTTTTCTATTTTTACACAAAATTCTTGTTTTTTTTTTAAATTAGCAGCAATTTTTTTAAAAAGCGTGAAATTAACATCATAATTAAAAAATTATAAATGTCGGGACATAATAAATGGTCAACAATTAAGAGGAAAAAAGGTGCGGCTGATTCAAAAAGGTCGAAAATATTTTCAAAGATTATAAAAGAAATTACTGTTGCGGTAAAAGAAAGTGGAGAAGATCCTGATTGCAACCCGCGATTGCGTTTGGCTATTTCAAATGCAAAAGGTGCAAGTATGCCAAAGGATACTATGCAAAGGGCAATCAAAAAAGGAAAAGATAAAAATTCTGCAAACTTTTCGGAAACAACTTACGAAGGTTACTTAGCACATGGAATAGCTGTTTTTATTGATTGTACAACAGATAATTTACAAAGAACGATTAGTAATATTAGATCTATTTTTAATAAATTCAGCGGCAACTTAGGAACAAATGGTTCTTTGAGTTTTTTATTCGATCGAAAAGGAATCTTTTCTATTCCCAAAGGCGAACTTAATGAAGAAGATTTTGAACTGGAAATGATTGACGCAGGTGCAGAAGACATCATTGCTGAAGATGATTTCTTTTCAGTTACTACTTCCATGGAAGATTTTGGAAATATGATGAAAAAACTTGAAGAATTAAACATTGAACCCGAAAATGCCGAATTACAAAGAATCCCTCACGAAACAATTACTTTAGAAAAAGAAAGTGCATTAAAAATTTTGAAAGTAATTGAGATATTTGAAGAGGATGATGATGTTCAGAATGTCTTCCACAATATGGAATTAACTGATGAAATGATGGAAGAAGTATGATAAAACTACTATTTAGGAAAGCCATCCAAATTCGTTTGTGATGGCTTTTTTTTTATTTTGAAATTATCTCAAAAGTATCCTGTGCAATAACCAATTCCTCATCTGTTGGGACAACTATAGCAGTTACTTTCGATGCTGATTTACTAATCACAACTTCTTTTCCCCGCATACCTTCCTGTTTTGTGCGCGATGTGATGGCCCCTAAAACGCATATTTGATTATCTGCAC
>CAZBSL010000271.1:1826-3974 GCA_964494265.1 uncultured Bacteroidales bacterium | reverse complement strand
CGGATTATTTTTTTTATAGGTTTTAAAGTTCCAGAATTCAAAAGTTAATGATTAATCAAAAGTCTTTCAAGATCAGCTTTTAATTTTGGCAGATCTTTGCATATAATCTGCCAAACAAGGTCAACATTAATACCAAAATAATGATGGGCGATGATATTGCGAAAACCATAAATCTTTTGCCAGTTTATCTGCTTATTTTTTGCCTTTATATTTTCGCTAAGTTTTCCGACTTCTTCGCCAATAACAATAAAGTTCATCATTGTAGCATCAAAATCCCGATCGTTTTGATAAAGTTGTTCAGCCGATTGGTATATGGAAGTGTATCGAATAATCTTTTCAATGGTTTCGAGCATAGAGAGCAAAATGTAATAGTCTTTATTAAGCATAGATTGCATCTTTCAATACCAGTGGTTTAAAAATAGGTTTAATCCATTTTTTTGAGCAAATATCAACTTCCCGATTAAAATGCATTTTCAAGTATTTTTTAAGTTTAAGTTCAGTGTTGTACAAATCAGGAGTATTTGGCTCAAAAACAACTAATATATCGATATCGCTTTTATTTGTTTGTTCGTTTCGGGCAAAAGAACCAAATAGGCCTATTTCAACACAATGATAATGTGTTTTCAAATAGTGTTTATTATCTTTTAAAAAGTTTATTATTTCAGTAGATGATATCATGTATTGAATGAATTGGTATTATTGAAAACCGTGCAAATTGATAATTAATATTTTAAAAAAATCTTAGATAATAATTTGTCTGCGGATTTTATTGTTTTTCACAGAATTTATTGCTTGCTTTTCCGTGCTTCTATAATAAAGCTTCGCCACGTAAGCCACATTTATTGATGTGCAGAATAAAGGTATTTTGAAAATTTTTCGGCAAATGTATTAATTTTTGTCATCAGATTACACGAATTGAACGAATTATTATTAGTGTAATTAGCGCAATTAGATGATAAGTTTTTTTTCAACTTATTTAGATGATTGTTTTTTCATCCCCGATACATTCATTCCCTGGTTAAATATTGCTTCGCATTTCACAGGATAAACCTCCCTACTGGGCAAGCGGATTTCGCGAATTTAACGAATTGATTTGATTATAGTTATGCAAATTCCTTCATAGCCTGTTTACCTGCCACTCTAGGATTTATAGCATTATTTCTACTATTATCTGTTTGAGGTTATATTAATTGACATCAACTGCCATTTCTATTAAAAATTCTCTAATACTCTCATCGGATGTATGGTCTTCTATATACTCAACTTCCTCGCTATGGTCTATATCATCAAAATAACAAAGTTGAGCTCTAAATAACTTTTCTGAAAATAACTGACCGTAAATATTATTGGATTTATCAATAATTTGTTCTACGGAGTGATAATCTTTGATAATATAGTACAAATCAACATAATCTTTCCATTTGGAACGTCGCCCTAAGGCAAAGGCCTTCATTGCTGCCAAATTTAATAAATCTGGCAATTTAATTATATCTTCAAAACTGCAATTGATTTCAACGGGATATTGATATTCAAAAAATGTAAACTTAACATTGTTAACTGTTAGGTTAAGCTGCTCTTCTACACGACGTGTAACGATATAATCTTGATTAGATAAAGAGAACTTATTAAGAATACGATTAAGGGCAAGTCTTTTTGATTTAAAAAGGTCAAAATCTATTGATCTTCTGTGTCCTATGTGTAATGCAATTGCTGTTCCACCCACAAGAAAAAACTCACGTTTAAACTTCCTTACCAGTGGTAATAACTCAAGTTGATTGGTGTTTAGAATTTCCTTATGCATTTCTGTTAAGATAAAGTGTAAAGAAATTATATATCTCGGGGTAATAATTCATTTTTTTTCGCCCTACTGCTTTATTAAGTATTTCAAGAGCATTGTTATTTCCAATTAAATTAATAAGTAATAAACTATCTCTTAATGATCCATAATTCAAAATAGTTTCCAACAATAATTCGATACTTATTTGCTCTTTTTTCTCTTCGGGCGTGTACCAAAAAAGATTGCTATGATCTTTGATGAAGTTTTTTATTTCGTGGTTATGAGCGGGTTTCATTATTCAAAGATAGCTGATTTTTTTGACATTTGAAAAAGTTTTTATCATCCCTGATACGGTCGTTCCTCCCTACAGG
>CAZBSL010000271.1:0-1726 GCA_964494265.1 uncultured Bacteroidales bacterium | reverse complement strand
CCATACTTTTCAATCCAACCTATTTCTTTGAAAGCAAATGCTATTAATTTGTTACGGCAATCAGACACATAGGCTCCTTTTAACAAATCAACAATTGTAATACCTTCGGTTAATTGACCTGGATTATAGAACTCAATTCTATCATCAAAAATCTTAACTGACGAATCGCCATGATGCATATAATCTCTATGTACTATCATGTTCAGTACAATTTCGCGCAATGCATCCAAAGGATATTCCCAGATTTCATCACGTTTAAGTTTTCCGGTGATGGCGTATTCCTTTTTTATATGTTTTAAAATAAATCCAAGAACCTTATCCGCTTGACCTATTAAGTCGCTTCTTACAGAAATTGCATCTTTAATAGTAGTATCATCCTGAAACCTCCCCAATTCTATTGTTGCATTTATATTCTCTTCTTTTACAAACAAAAAATAACCGACGTTTGTTATTTAATTATCGCGCAACAATTCAAATTTACGAAGAAGGGTGAATGAATTTTCACCAAATTCATTTGTATAATTTTTATTACGTAACTCCAGAAAATTTTCAATTTTATTTTCCGAAATAGATTCAATACTATGGTTTGTGTCAAGATAATAATCCCAACTACTATTAAAAGTTTTCAAATGTATATTTGATATTTCAATAAGATTAAGTTGATGATTGGAATTATTAACACACTTAAAGTATTTACCCTTGCCTGCAACAGGTTTAATGGGAAATGAGTCTATTGAGAATACTATGATTTTTGCAGATTTATATTCGATAATATCAACATCAGGAATAAGTGAAGGATATGTTTTATTCTTTATCTCATTAACCCAAATAGGTATTGTCTCTTTGCTTACAATAAAATTAGAAACAGGTATTCCTTGATCGTTTATTCCAACCAAAACTTTTCCGCCACTAGTATTAGCGAAAGCAACTAAAGTTTTTATTGTTTCGTTGTTGAAACTTGATTTAAACTCCAAAGTTTCGTTTTCTCTTGAACTGATGAGGTTTTCTATGTTAGAGAGATTTGTCAAAATTGATTATCCTTTAGACTTTTTAAAACATAAATATAATAGTACATTATTCCACAGGGTAAACTCCTTCTAAGAAACCACAGCCGAGTTCCATATTCACCCTGTGTAATTATTGGATTAAAATTAGACTATTTTATAAAATTTTGTCTTTGCACTATTAATAATACTTTCATACTATTTCAAGTTATTACACGGGGTGAACCTCCATTGCGGCTCCTATGATTTTATAAGTTTCATCTTTGAATATAAACTCCTTTGTCATAATTTGAGTATTTTGGTCCACAGATTATTGTCCACTGATTACACGGATTGGCACAAATTTTTATCTGTGTTAATCTGTGTAATCTGTGGACTATTATTTAAAGTCATCAACAGTTAATCCGGATTGTCGTACAATGGATCGAAAAGTACCGATTGGTATTTCCTTATGTGGTGAAGGAACAATAACTGTCTTGTCACATTTTCGATATTTACAATGACTTCCCCGCTGAGAAATAAACATAAAACCATTTTTCAGCAAAGTGTTAATGATTAGTACGAATGATAGTAGTTTAGACATTAATATATGTTTCGCCCATCATGGTTTCATTAATAGAAATGAATGTTTGAGAAGCTTTTTTATCATCAAAATATAATTCTAAAGCTTCATTAAGATTATCAACAGCTTCCTGCAAAGTATTACCAAAACTGGATACGTC
>CAZBSL010000270.1:0-3975 GCA_964494265.1 uncultured Bacteroidales bacterium | reverse complement strand
AATAATTATATTACATTTGATTTTTAATTAAATTATAAAGAATATGGGGAAAACACAGAAAATAACATGTTTACTTTTAATTAGCTCATGCATTATTTGATTTTGAAGAAAAAACATGGAAGGAATTTGAAACAAGATTCGAGCAAGTATATAAATCATTTTTTGATGAAATAAATAAAAAATATCCTGACTTGACACCAAACGACCGTCGATTATGTGCCTTTTTGAAATTGAACATGACAACAAATGATATTGCTTTGCTAACACACCGCAGCCCGAGAAGTATTGAATCGGATCGTTACCGGCTTCGTGAAAAGTTTGACTTAAATCCTGATACCGACATTTCAAAATTCCTTCAATTAATTTAATTTTTAAATGCAGTAGTTTTTAAGTAGCTGTTTATTCGACTCATATGATTTTTTTTCGTATCTTTGCTTAAAATTACTCATTGATGAAAAATGAAGACCTGATAAAAAAGAAAATTATATATTTGAAAAAAATTTAATGATCAAAATCGTGCAATACCAACCTTAGTTGAAAAAATTAATAAAGGACAAAAAAATAATTTAATTTTAAACAATAAAAAAAACAGAAAACAAAAATGAAAAATAAATTAAAAACTTTAAACACTTTAATAAATAACCCCAAAATAATTGGTTTATTAATTTTAACATTCACCATTTCTTTAATAATTTCGTCTTGCAACAAAGATGATGATTCACCAATAGTTCCTGTCAGTGCATTTAAGCAGGATATTGAAAAAATTCTTACTGAAAAAATTGAAGAATTTGGAGTAGCCGGGGTAACAGCCTTCATTCAAAACGCAGAAGGTGAATTTTGTAATACAGGAATTGGTTTTGCCGATACTGATAACAAAACTCCAATGCAACATGATACAAAAATGCGAATTGCCAGTATTTCAAAAACTTTTCTTGCTACTGTCGTACTTCAGCTTTGGGAAGAGCAGCTTCTTGATATTGACCAATTGATGAGCGAATATTTGCCTGATTCAATAGTAACCATGTTTCCATATGGAGCAGAAGTAAATCTCAAGCAATTACTGAACCACACGAGTGGAATATACAATTTTGAGGATAATCAATTTATTGAAATTCTTTTAGGCGATCCTCAGCATCATTGGATACCTTATAAATTGTTGTTACATGCAGTAAATGCAGATTCAAGTGTTCATCATATTCCGGGAGAATTATATAGCTATTCAAATACTAATTATATTTTGTTAGGCTTGATCGTTGAATCTGTAACTGATATTAGCATGGAAAAAAATATAAGAGACAGAGTGTTATCGCCACTTAATCTGAAGAATACATATTCCGGCAACGAATCAATTCCACAAGAAAACTATGCAAATGGTTATGTACAGATCTCAGAAACAGAGGTTCTTATCGCCAACGATCAAACTCTCCCCCTTTATTTTGAGTGGGCACACGGACAAATGGTATCAACTTCCGAGGACTTAAGTATATTTTTTAGCTCTCTTTTAAAAGGAAATCTTTTTAAAGAAACTGCAACCCTAAACGAAATGATAAATTTTTCACCACTTTCACAATATACTTATGGATTGGGAATCTGCATATTTAATGAACAAATCGGATTAGGTCATAATGGTAGCACTGTAGGTTTTATTTCATTTGCAGCATATAGCCCGGAAAATAATACGACTATAGTTTTTTGTTATAATGGAATGGGAATGAATTTAATGAGTGAAATCGTACAAGAAATTCTCACATTATTGTAAAAATGAAAAAGAATTAAATAAAATTGATAATGCCAATTTACAAGCAATTGAATAAAAATTTCGATTTTAGTAGTGAAATAAATTATTTTTATGCTGATTAACACAAAATAATGTTTTAATAATATTAATAGAATCAACCTCTTAGTTTAATAATTAAAATAAATATCATGAAACAACAATTATTTTCAAACAAACAAAAGAAAGATCATTCGCGTAAATTAAAAATTACTGTACATTCAATGCTTTTTAAATCAATAAAAAGCAAAGCATTAGTCATTAGTTTGATTATCTGTATGCTTTCAAGCGTTTCTATTGCACAAAATATCAATAATAACATTAAATCATCAGTGATTGGCCCCTTATTTTTTGATTATAGCGAACTAAGCTGGGCAGATGCTTTCGATTCATTAAATGCATGTATTTCCGAAAGGTATCCATTTACTGAGTGGAAAAACATTGATTGGGATCAAAAAAAATCTTATTCTTTGCCAAAAATTCAAATTGCACAGAATGAATCAGATACTATAAAACTTATTGAAGCTTTATATGAATATCTTTACACAGTTCCTGACGGGCATATTCAAATGTTTGGAAATGTTGATAAATTTAAAAAAGAAAAATACGGTGGTTGTTATGGTTTTAATATGCTACCCATTTCAAATGAAAAAATTATTGTAAACATTGTTGAAGAAGAAGGACCGGCCTTTGAAGCTGGTATAAGAATTGGTGATATAATTACTTCATGGAATGGAATCTCTATCCTCGAAGTTTTCGAAATGGAAAGCTACAATAACTTAGGATGTATATCAATGAATTATGCTACACTTGAAGGGAGGCTTATTAGTTTTTATGAAATTTTGTCAAGAGACCCGATTGGTACTCAAACTAATATTACTTACATTTCTCATGAAACAGAAATCGAAAATACAATTACATTAACAGCCGTAGATGACAATTCTTCGGTTCTTTTACAAGCATTTTTTCTTACTTCAAAAGTCAATAGTTTTGAAGACATTGTTTTTTACGAAATACTTGACCAGGATATCGGATATTTAAGAGTTTTATTGGAAGATTGCGACAGCTTAACAATGGAAGGAGTAAGATCATCGGAAACTTATCTCGAAGTAAAAGAGGCAATTACATATTTTAACGAAAATGGAGTAAACAAACTCATTTTCGATCTTAGATTGAATATGGGTGGCAATGATATCTTGGGAGCAGCAATTTCAGGATTTTTTGTTGATGAACCAATGTTTTACGAAAATATCTCGGGTAATAGCGACGATGATTTTGCTGTAATTATGGAATTATTTTCGGAAGTAGAGCAACCACATTATGATGGTACGGTAGTTGGCCTTGTCGGGCCTAATTGTATTAGTACCGGTGAAGGTATTCCGATGATGTTTAAAAAACTTCCAAAAGCTGAAATAATTTCATTTTGGGGAACAAACGGCTCATTCGGAATTACTCCAAATACGGTTTTAATGCCTGAAGGATTAGTGGTAAATTATCCTTTCGGCCGTTCTTTAGATCAGAATCTGGAAATCCAACTTGATACAAACGAGGAACTGATAGGTGGAATTCAACCGGATACAAAACTCCCATTAACTGTTGAAAGAGTAATTAAGCAATGGGAAGAAGGAATTGATGTAGAATTGGAATACGCAAAAAGCTTTCTTTTAGGTATCGAAGAAGTTAATATTCAAAATGAATGTATTCTCTACCCTAATCCTGTCTCAGATTATCTAAATATTAAAAAATTGCCTGAATCTAAAGATGATTATAATGTAAGCCTGTATAATATTCAAGGTCAATTAGTTTATAATGAAAATCTGAAATTTGACAAAAATCAGGTTTGTAGCCTGAATTTAAAAACACTAAATAATGGAGTATATATCTGTAGTATTTCAAATGGTTTAAAAAAGTATCATAGTAAAATTATTATTAAACACTAAATAATTGGTTCTACTACCGTTTTAGTGGGTAAGGTATATGAAGAGACTGAAGTCAGAAGACTGAAGTCGGAAGAAAATTACTGTTGATTATTAGTTTATTATCCTTTTAATTATACTTAATATATTGATACTCCATATTTTTTGGTGTATTAACTTCTGACTTCGGTCTACCGACTTCGTACCAAATACAATCTCATTTTTCACATAACATTATTTATTTTCCATTAAATTCGCAGTAGAACCAAGATAATTAATCAAAGC
>CAZBSL010000269.1:0-3992 GCA_964494265.1 uncultured Bacteroidales bacterium | reverse complement strand
AAATTAGAAAGACCGCCATTTTTAGCGGTCTTTTTTGTTTGTGGCATAAAACTGGAACATGTTTTCAGAACTCAGTAATTTTGATATTTTGATAAAATCATATGCCAAATGATATGTTTAAAAAGTTTACGGGTCACATTTATATTACAACTCATCTGTATCATCTCCACCATTTTGCCCTGTATGCCTGCTTGCTTTAAAATTATTAAATCTGTATGAAATTGTTAAAGCCACTACCGGTGATTTTGGGTCATATTTATAATGGCTGTCAAATTCCAGGCCTTCAGAAGTACTTTCACGTAAAGCAGTACTAAGTATATCCCTGCCTTGAAGATTTGCAGTAAGAGACTTATTAAGGAATGAAACTCTGAATGCTGCATCTAAAGTAAAATATCCCGTTCTGCTTCCCTGTGCAGTAACAGATGAACTATTATAGCGGCTGTTAAATTGTAAAACTCCGTTTTTCCACAGTTGAAATGTATTGTTAAATCGGCTGTTCCAATTTGTAGAAGTACTTTTAAATAGCAAAGTAATGAATTTATCACCTGAAAAATAACTTAATTCTCCATTAAGTTTGTAATTATAATAGTTACCACTCAATTTGATATCCCACCATTTAAACAAGCCGATATTTAACATTGCTTCCAAACCAAGTGAATAATCTTTCCCTATATTTTCAGGTTTCCTAAGCATCACATTTTCCTGATATACTGAAATAATCCGTTCAACTTTGTTATTTGTAACTCTGTAATAGGCTTCCATTGAGAAGAAATTATCGCCAAAATTTTTAATATAAGATGTTTCCCACGAACCAATATATTGCGGTTTCAGGTCAGGATTACCCTGCCTGACATTAAATTGATCTACCCATGTAATAAAAGGTTCTAACCACCATCCTCTCGGTCGCTCTATTCGCCTTGAGTAACTTGCCATTATCTGTTGGTCGGATGGTAAATTATAGGATGTATGTATGCTTGGAAAATAATCCCAACGATCAATAATAAATTCATCATGTTCGATCATATCAATCTTCCGGTTGGTATATTCGGTACGTAAACCCAATTGATAAGCAAATTTTCCTGCATTGCCCGCATATAAACCATAAGCAGCGTAGATATTTCGGTTGTAATCAATAAAATGACTGTATTCATCAATCAACTCAAATTTGCTTGTTTCTAAATTATAAAACCAAAGTTCGGTGGCATCTTTACTTCTTCCACTTCGCCCTTGCAAGCCTGCTTCAAACTTATCGGTTAATCCAACGGGCTTTGTATAGTCCAGTTTAAATCTTATGGATTCGGATGGCCCATTCTCTATATTTTTATTACCCCCGATTAACTCATCGGAAAGTGTTCTTAACTCATTTGTCGAAGATTCTTTAGAGTCGCGATTTCGATAATTTATCTCAAAATTAAGCACATGCTTAATGGCAGGTTTATAGTCTTCTCCTTTTCCGGGTTTTTTGTTTTCAGATAACATCTTCGATGAGTCGGCAAATTGTAGTTTTTTTGGCCGGTCATTTTTTGTGAAAGTATGTTGAAACACTCCGTCTATGCTATAATATGTTCCACCCCGTTTGGTGTGCTCCATACTATTGTATGAAAAAATATCAGAAACAGGTTTAGTCCATTCATTGTATCGTAAGTTTGAATTAGTATTCATATTCCAGTCACCATATCTTCCTGAAATAGAAATAAAATCATTTTTGCTTAAATCATATTCCACTCCGCCTCTTATGCTGCTTCTTGTGAAGCCTCTCTCCCTATCACCAAAGGATTCTAAATAATAAATGCTGTCGTTGAAAAGTGTCCTCCTTTCTGTAGCCATTGTGCCGGGCCTTGTTCTTTTATTGTGGTTTGCCCCCAAAATGAAATTAAGCTTGTTCGTCCTAAAGCTTAATTGAAAATCTCCACCATATTGATCAAAACTCCCAACATTTGTATTAACAATACCGCTTAGGCCGTCTAATCGGTTCTTTTTTGTGATAACGTTAATAATTCCGGTAGCACCATCCGGTTCGTATTTTACCGAAGGATTTGTAATAATTTCAATGTTTTCTATACTCCTTGACGGGATTTGCCGCAATGCATCACTCGGTTCAAGAATGGTTGGCTTACCGTCGATCAATACAGTAAATCCGCTACTACCCCGCAAAGAAACATTTCCCTCCACATCTACCTGAACTGATGGAACATTTTCCAAAACGTCAACAGCAGTTCCGGCTTCGGAAGTAATTTGCTTATCAACATTAATTACTTTTTTATCAATCTGGTATTTAACGGCAGATTTTTTTGCCGTTATTTCTACTTCATCAAGTTCGTTGGATGATGATTCGAAAAAAAAATTCCCAAGATTAATATTTGAATTGCCTTTTTCAACTTTAAAAACATTGCTTTTGATTTTTTCTAAGCCAATAAATGAGATGATTAAATAATATTCTCCGATTGTTTTAGGCCGGTCAATTTTAAAATGTCCCAGATGATCGCTTATTGCACCGCTTATTAATTCATTATTATCAGCACAGTAAAGTGCTACAGTTGCATATTCTACAGGTGTTTGTGTCTTGGCCTCGGCAACAGATCCTTTTATTTTTCCATCGGGGTTAGGATTACCATCTGCATAGCTATTTGAAAAAATCATTAGCAAACTTAAAAGGCCAATTATTGATAAAACTTTATTCATATTTCAATTAAAAAAAATTAATGATGAGCAAAACGTTCAAAAAAAATATTAACTTAGACGGTAATAAGTGGTGAATGTAAAATCAATCAATTTTTAATTATTTTTCTGATAATTTTATTGCCTTTCTTATCAGAGATGGACAATAAATAAAAACCTTTACTTAATTTATCAAACGGAATATTGTGTTGAAGATTTCTCACTTCAGAAAAATCTTTTTCAAATAATCGCTTTCCCAAAACTGAATAAATACTGATTTTCAAATCAATTTTAGATTTAGATATAATATTTATTTTTAACTCATCATTTATCGGATTATTAAAATTTAAACTTGAAATAGGAATTCTTTCATTTTCGGGAATTGAAAGTGTTTTATCAATTTCTAATTTTAAAATTACAGGTAAATGATCAGACATGTTAAACAAAGCATTCAAAACATCTGAGGGAACACTTGTGTTTGTTGGCGAATAGTTTATCGCATCATTATAATGTTTTCCATCTTGCCCTAAAGTTTCATAAGAATTGGAAATATATTTAACATATTTTAATCCGTTTTTCACCTGATTATTTATCAAAATAAAATCAAACCTATCGTCCATTCCTCCACTCGAAAAACATCCGTTTGAATAATAATGAGTTGATTGTGTGTGATAATCTCTGAATTCGTAACTACTATTCCAGCTACCGGGTTTGTTAACCGGATCATAAAATCTAATATTCGGATTTGAATAATTCAGTAAATTATAATAGCATTGCTCAGAAGACGTTTTTGTGTTTAAATCACCCATATATAAATAATTACGCTCCGGGGATGTGCTATTTAAATAAGATAAAGAATTATTTACCATATTTGTTCGAGCGGATATATCACTTGGATCACTTCCGGCTTTTAGGTGTGCAACAACGCAATAAATAAAAGCAGTATCACCCGATTCAAGATCGGATGATTTATGATAAAGCTGATAAACATCAATATCGCGAATGTAATTTTGAGCAACGTATTGCGATTTCAATACAAGCTTTTCGGAATTATAATAGAGCATATTAACTATATAAGAATTGGCAACATTTGAATAGTTAGCTTTTTTATAATAACTTACACCATCTACGTTTAATGCATCATTCATCAACGAAATTTGATAATATTGTCCTTTCCCCATTTCATTAACAGTAAAAATATCGGGCTTTACATATTGAATTATTGTTTTTAAGTAACCATTTTTATCAACAACATTATTATTTGATTCGGTACAATCATTAAAATAATTCCCGTAATGAAGTAGATTGTATTGCATTACTTTAATTGTGTCTTG
>CAZBSL010000268.1:1551-4023 GCA_964494265.1 uncultured Bacteroidales bacterium | reverse complement strand
GGCTCCTCAAAGGGCCGCGGCAATATGGCAGCCAAACCCGTGACGGCCCCGGGGTGCATAGGCTCTGGGGTGGCAGACTGGCTTGGGATCACCTCCTCGGTGCCGCTCCACTCGGTGGTGCACAACGGCCACACCCGTCCGCCGTCATGGGTGTACAGTACGAAAAGGTGGAAGCCCACGCTGGGCGCCTCGGTCCTAGCCCAGGGCGCTTGGCGAGCACAGTTGACACGTCGTCATCTAAGATAATTGATCAACCTCTATTATTCCTGCCCGCATGTTAAATTTGACCGCCACCGACCGGGGGGGCGGGTCTGGTGCATCAGCGAGGTATCAATCCACTTCCGGGTGGGCAAGTCGCCATCATCATTTGGACGTCCTGGCGAGGGCGGTCCCCATCTCTTATTGGTGCTACCCTCGCCAACTTTAAAGATACGGAGGGAAGCGAATAAAATGCAGAGCTCGTTTCTTAAAACCGGTTCTTTGTCGGAGTTTTCCCTCTGGGAAAAGATGAAGGCAAAGAGAAGTGTTATCTCCTTTGATTTGGAAATTACCGCCCGGTGCAACAACGGTTGCCGGCATTGTTTTATCAATCTACCGGTTAATGATAACGCCGCTCAGGAAAAAGAACTCACTTTCAATGAAATAGACGAGATCGCCGATAAAGCCGTTTCACTCGGCGCATTCTGGTGCCTCCTCACCGGGGGCGAACCCCTTTTGAGATCGGATTTCCCGGATATCTACATGGCCCTCAAGAAGAAGGGACTCCTGCTTTCGGTTTTTACCAATGCGGTATTGATCAATAAAGAACACATCAGACTTTTCAAGAAATATCCACCCCGGGATATCGAAGTCTCGGTATACGGGGTTACACAGGAGACCTACGAGCGTGTGACACGCAGGCCCGGCTCGTTTGACGCCTTTATGAGCGGTCTTGATCTCCTGCTTGAAAACGGAATCAGGGTGCGGTTCAAGGCGATGGCCCTTCGTTCCAACATTCATGAGATGCCGGAAATCGCCCGGTTCTGCCGGGAGAGAACCAAGGATTACTTCCGGTTTGATCCTTTTCTCCACCTGCGTTTTGACGGTAATCCGGCAAGAAATGATGAGATAAGGTCTGAACGACTCTCACCCGAAGAGATCGTCGCCCTGGAGCGGTCGGACCCTGAGCGGTTCCAGTCATTGGAGAAGGGATGCGACAAACTTATCGTCCCGGAGTTTTCACACATCAACTGCAATCACCTGTTTCACTGCGGCACGGGCAACGGGAGCTTCAGCGTGAGTTACGACGGCCGGTTCCGCCTCTGTTCCTCTCTGTGGCACCCGGATTGCGTCTATGACCTGAGAAAGGGAAGCGTCACCGAGGCCTGGCGCGACTTTGTCCCCCGGGTGCGTGATATGCGCTCGGACAGGAGAGCATTTCTCGAGGCCTGCCGGGTCTGCCCAATCATAAACCTCTGCCTCTGGTGCCCGGCGCACGCGCATCTTGAAACAGGGCAGATAGACGGGCCTGTGGACTGGTTTTGCAGGGTGGCCCACGCAAGGGCAAAGGCCCTGGGGTACAGAGAGGTAAAGAATATTGCAGGAAAATCTTCTTGAAACCGGAACAATGGCGCAGGGCCTCATGGAGGAGTGCCGGCGAATTCACCCGAAGATGCAGTTCTGCGGTGATCCCCCGAATGCTATCCTGGATCTGCCCGAAGACCTCCTGAATTATGTTTTATCCATCTTGAGAGAAAATCCTGTTCCACCTCCCGAACTGTCCATCCGGAAATGGTCAGAGAGCCTCCCTGTCCTGGCGCCCCACGGAATTATTCCCCTGCTTTACTGGCTCCTTAAAGAACTGCCGGAACCGTTACGTCCCCCGGCGGAGATCATGGAGAAGATGGACTATGCGTTTTTGATGCAGACAGTGCGGGCTGTTAGAGAAGAAAGGCAGGTGCGTGACATTGTGGCCGCATTCGAAGAGGAAGGCGTCAGGATACTTGCCTTGAAAGGCTTTGCCTTAGCAAGAATGGTATATCCTGATCCGGCTACAAGACCCGGTGCAGACCTTGATCTCTTAGCCCTTCCCGAGCAAATGCCCCTTGCGCGAACAATCCTGGAGAACATTGGTTACGACTGCGCTGTAAAGATGTTTGACACACAGGAAAAGCTCTATAAAGATGAATACTTTGTGCATAAAAAGCACCTGCGATATTTTCGCAAAATAGAACTCCACTGGCAATTACACAGTTTTCTTGGAATCAGACAGGAAGCCCGAACAGAAGAGCTGTTCGATAGAGCAATCAAGGTAGAAACAGAATCTCTTATCTTTGAAGCCT
The DNA here is from genome assembly GCA_964494265.1 of uncultured Bacteroidales bacterium. Classification (GTDB taxonomy): domain Bacteria; phylum Bacteroidota; class Bacteroidia; order Bacteroidales; family JAEINX01; genus JAEINX01. Next base: position 1,702 of record CAZBSL010000268.1, on the reverse strand, counting down.
TAGATCCTGTAGATTCTTTCATCCACAAGGCTATCAACAATGCCTATGGCCATGACGAGGAGATGCGGCTGGGCTGGATCTATGATATTACGCTGCTGGCCCGAAAACTTAAAGCCCCTGATGACTGGGAGCTGTTGCAGAAGAGGTGCGT
>CAZBSL010000268.1:0-1451 GCA_964494265.1 uncultured Bacteroidales bacterium | reverse complement strand
GTTGACAGGTTTGCGCCCCGCTCACCGACGATTGTGTTGTACCCGTCTTCCAGGGTTTCAATATAGTCTTGGATGCCGGCATTTCGGGCCGCTGTGATTACATCTTCCATACCTGCCGACGGCCGCCCATATTTTATGTTGTTCTCCACTGTATCGTTAAAAAGGAAAATCTCCTGAGATACAATCCCTATCTGTCTCCGCAACCATTGCGTGTCAATCCGCCCAAGCTCACGATTATCGAGATAAATGAGACCTGATTGGGGACGATAGAATTTGAGAAGGAGGTTGATAAGGGTGGTCTTGCCTGCCCCGCTTGCCCCTGTGAGAGCGATGACCTCTCCGGGCTGCACGGTGAAGGTGATATTTTTGAGGATCGGTTTATGTTTTTCGTAGCAAAACGATATGTCTTCGAATCTTATTTCGCCCATGACTTTTTGTGGTTTAATCAAGCCTTCAGACCTCTTGTCATCACCAAATTCCGGCACTGTATTGAACATTTCTAACAACCTCCCCATGGAGGCAAACACGGATTGGAGCATTATGAGTGTGGAGGAGATACCTGTCATCCGGCCGGACAGATAGACCACATAGACAATAAAGGCCGTAAAGTCACCGACTGTCATGGCCCCTTTATGGATCTCATTCACCCCGAGCAAGACGATGAACAGGGTGCAGACAAGCCTGGTGGCCCGTGTCAGTGAGCCGGACATGGAGGTGAGGATCGTTGACCTTAATCGTGTGGAAAAGAGGGACCTGATCTTGTCTGATACCTTATCCACCTCCCTTTTTTCAGAAACATAGGCCTTTATCACCTCTGCACCGGAAAAAACCTCCTGCATATCCTTTGATACCTGGGCCTGACGTTCCATTTCCCTGTAGCTTACGGCCCTTGCCCTTGCGGCAAAGAAATAGTTTATGAATACCAAAACAGGGAGGATTAACAACAGTGCCAAAGAGAGTTTACTATTGAGGGTGAATAAGATTATAAAACCGAAGAGCAAATAGAATACGTTTGCTGACAACTGGGGGATGGCGCTTGAGAAGAAATGCTGCAAGAGGCTGACATCACTCGAGACCCTGGACATCAGGTAGCCCACCTGCTTTTCTTTTAAAAATGATAATGGAAATCGCAAGACATGATCGAACAGCGCCGTCTGGGTGTTAAATGTAATCTCCTGCTGAAACATGAGGGTCATAATCCTCTCAATGATCCCTATCACACCTATAATCATACCGATAACCAAGATAGCAGCCACCATGAGGTTTACTGAACCGAGAAGATGAGTGACCGGGGCAACAAAGGCTTCAAGGTGGTGAGAGTTCAAGAAGGTCTCAACATTATGGAAATCCTGCTTCATTATCACGTAGTCTATGAAAAATTTACTGCTCAAAGGGAGTAAAGAGCCCAAGGCCGTGGAAACGATGGTTAATGCCAGGCTGATCAGCCCCAG
>CAZBSL010000267.1:1277-4061 GCA_964494265.1 uncultured Bacteroidales bacterium | reverse complement strand
TCTTTAGGTTATGCCGAAGATGATTATAAATTGAGAGAGAAAATCAGAAAAGATAAGGAGAGGGTTTTGAGTTATAATGAATATTAGATTCAAGTGTTACTGTGTTTTCGTATGTCTAAAATAATAAATCACATTTATTTTTAAATACATTAATCCATTATTTCTGACTGAATCATCAAAGTCAAAAATTTTCGTTCAGCCGCCTTATCGATTGATATTGCTTATTTTCCAGTAATTTCTATGTTATGGAATACAGAGTAGTTCAGGTTTGTAATAGTCAAACGTTATTGTTCTTCATCTACCATTTTTCCATTTTTGAATTCCCCTAAAACTATAATGTCTTTGATTCTTTCGTATTCTTTTATGGCACTTAACATTTCTTTTTTATTATCTCTTCGGATTTTTATTCCGCTGTGGGATCCAATATTTCTAATTTCAATATAAAATCCATCTTTTAATTCCTTTGGTCTTGTCGGTGGTCTTCCCATAATAATAATTGGCTATACTAATTAATATATTCTTCTCTATTCACGTTATTTCGCTTTTGTTCCACATTATTTAAAATATTTTCCTAATAAAATAAATAATCATTTTTTTACAAAAATACAAAAAAATTCCAAATAGTCAAATTTTCTAAGATACTTTTTTTATAAACAATAACTAAATAAATATGTGAATCAAGGATTGAGGTTTATATAATTTACGAAATTTAGCATTTTTGTGTCTTGAGGTCAAAGTATTTCAAGCCAAATTGATCAACAAGTTTTGATATTAATACTTGCTTTACTTCATTCAAATTCTGTTTTACACCTAATTCTTTTTCCATTGATGTAACGGCTTTATCCGTAAAACCACAGGGGTTTATAAAATTATAATAACTTAAATCCGTGTTAACATTGAATGCAAAACCATGCATTGTGATCCACCTGCTTGAACGAACTCCGATAGCGCAAATTTTTCGGACTTTATCAGGTAGTTCAGAATCAATCCAAACACCTGTCGCACCTTGAAAACGGCTTGCCGGAATTTCATATTCTTTTAGAGCTTCAATGATTACTTCCTCAAGTTTAAAAATATATTTTCTAAGTGTTAAGGAAAAATTTTCAAGGTCAATAATTGGATAAGCAACAATTTGACCCGGTCCATGATAAGTGATATCTCCTCCTCTGTTTATTTTGAAAAAAGTAACTCCTTTTGAAACGAGTTTTTCTTTTTCGACAAGCAAATTATTTTCAGAACCGCTTTTCCCAAGAGTAAAAACATGGGGATGCTCACAAAACAACAAATAGTTTTTCGTTTGAATTTTATCTTCCGAAGGCAGTTTTAGGTTTTTTGTCTTTTTCTCAAGATTTTCACTAAATAATTCTTCCTGATAATCCCATGCTTTTTTATAATCAATTAATCCCAGGTCTTGAAAATATGTATTTTTATTATTCATCATTCCTTGTTCGTTATTCGAAACTCAAGTTTAGAATTGCATTCCTTACTCAAACCTATTTATTTTCAACCCATAGTGGTTTAGTTTTTTCCCCAAAGCTTTCAATTTTTAATCGACAATCAAAAAGATTCAATTGCTTTAGTCTATATAATATGTTTTTCAGCATGATATGATGATCTCACAAGCGGACTGCTTTCAACAAATTTAAATCCTTTTTCCAATCCGACAATTTTGTATTCTTCAAAAATTTCTGGATGAATAAATTCTGAAACCGCTAAATGTTTTTTTGTCGGTTGTAAATACTGGCCCATTGTAAAAACTTCACAGCCTACCCCAATTAAATCATCCATTGTTTCAAAAATTTCCTCTCTGCTTTCGCCGAGTCCGAGCATAATGCCTGATTTTGATATAATTCCAGAAGCAGAAATATGTTTAATTACTTCGAGGCTTCTATCATATTTTGCCTTGCTTCGGGCTAATGATGTAATACGTCTAACGGTTTCCAGGTTATGTGAAATCACCTCAGGTTTCGCATCAATTACCTTGTTTATCAATTCTGCTTTTCCATCAAAATCTGGTATTAAACCTTCGATTGTTGTATTTGGGTTTAGTTCTTTAATTTTTTTTATCGTTTCAGCCCAAATTACCGAGCCTCTATCTTCCAAATCATCGCGATCGACAGAAGTTAAAACACAATGCTTTAAATTCATTAGTCTAACGGATTCCGCAACATGTTGAGGTTCTTCAGTATCAACCGGATTTGGTTTGCCGGTTTTTACTGCACAAAATTTACATGAACGAGTACAAATGTCACCAAGTATCATTATTGTAGCAGTTCCAAGGCCCCAGCACTCATCAATATTAGGGCAATTTCCACTCGTACAAATTGTATGAAGTTTATGTTTTTTAACTATGTCTTTTACTTTCAAGTATGCTTTGCCTGCTGGGATTTTCGTTTTTAACCAATCAGGTTTTTCTCTTTTTCTTTGACCCATTATATTAAATAAAAAATTTCTTGCTTACAAATTTTGCATGATTAAAAAAGGGTGTAAAATTAAAAAAAATCAAACCTTATGCAACCATAAATAAACTTTTAATGTCATAAGTAACATAAGTTAGAAAATGTTTAAATTAAAAAATGAGCTTATAGAAAAATAAAAATTGTATATTCAAGTAATTTTAATTACTTATTATAAATACTTCCCTAAATAGTTGTTTTAGCCTTAACCTGCAACGTGGATCCCAAACCAAAGTTTGCAGGTTTTTTATTTTAGTAAAGAATTCTTTAAGTACATTTGCAAAAATTTTTTAAAAATGAGTTTAGAATTGAACGAACAAGAAGTTAT